>DASPUC010000042.1 GCA_035623075.1 Nitrospiraceae bacterium
TGCGGTCAATCGATCGAGCCGGTCCTTCTGTTCGGCTGGTGTCGGATCTGCCACCCCTTGCCGCATCATCGCTCGCATGCGACCAGGATAGAGAGCGACATCAACCGGGAATAAGAATTGCGCGCTTTGCTCGTCGAACTCTACCTTGATGGCTTTCACTTCACCAAGGATCATGCCGTTAACCTCGACCGCAGAACCCACTGTCAACCCACGCAGCGACTCCTTAAAGTACATCGTAAATACCAGCGTTTCCCGATCCGGCTGCTTCAGTGCTGCTTCGCGATCGGGAAAGAGTGGAAAGACCGTATCGGCATCTGCTTCAGGCAGCGCACCCGAGTCGGCCGGCGCCTCGAAGGCGAGGCCGCCGAGCAGGATCGAGAATAGTCCCTCGGTATTGACCTTCAGGCCTGAGGCGTCAGCAGTGATATCGATCCCGCTTACGTCCCAGAAGCGCGTGTTGGCGGTCACAAATCTGTCATACGGCGACTCGACAAAGATTTTCAACGTGACGCCCGAGCCGTCCTGGTTCAACTCACTGGATGCCACCTTTCCCACCGCAATCCGCCGAAACAAAACCGGCGTCCCAATCTCATGTGACCCGAGGTCCTTGCCTTGAAGGATGAACTGGCGGCCAGGGATATCTCTGGTGACGAGCGGCGCCACTTCGAGGCCTTCAAACTCCCTACGCGGAACTGAGGACTTACCGCGATCCATCTCAATGTACGATCCTGAAAACAAGGTTCCGATCCCCGACACCTGCCCTCCCGCGATCCGCGGTTTAGCAATCCAGAACCTGGCATCTTCAACAAGATGGGGCTCGACCCCCTTGTGAAACTCCACCGTCACGACAACGTTTTGGAGGTCCTTGGTGAAGCCGACGGATTTCACCTCCCCGATGTCGATGTTCTTGTACTTGACCTTTGTCTTGCCTGCCTCGATCCCCTCTGCCGTCTTGAACGTAATGGTCACCGTGGGGCCTTTCTCGAGAATGGTTTTGACCGCCAGCCAGCCCCCGATCAGAGCGGCAACGATCGGAATCAGCCATACGAGCTGAGGTGACGACCGTCGCTTTTTCACCGCCACCGCCGTCGGAACGTCCTCTAACGCTGTACCCCCGCGAGATCCTTCAAACATGATGTGTCTCCTCGGGCTCCCAGAGGAGCCTCGGATCAAACGACATTGCAGCAAGCATCGTCAAGACCACCACGGCACCGAACGCTGCCGCAGCCGGACCTGGTTCAATCGTTGCCAGGGATTTTAGTTGCACAAGCGCCACGAGAATCGTCACCACGTATACGTCCAGCATCGACCAGGGACCAACGAACTCCAGCACCCGGTAGAGCTTCGTGCGTTCCAAGGCTCGTTCAGTCCACCCCAACTGTACGGAAATGGCGAGATACGTGAGGGAGAGGATTTTTGCGAGTGGCACCAGGACGCTGGCGATGAAGACCACCAGTGCGAGATGCCATGAGCCTGAATGCCAGAGATACACGACACCGCTCATGATCGTGTCCGATTGAGACCCGAACAACGAGCCAGTTTTCATGATCGGCAAGACATTGGCTGGGACATACATAATAGAGGCGGCGATAAGGTACGCCCACGTTCGCGAGATGCTGTTGGGTTTCCGAGGATGGAGCGATGCGCCACAGCGGCGACAACGCATCTCGTGAACTCCCGGAATCAGTTGGGACAAGCCGCCACATCCGTGGCAAGCACACAGTCCCATGTGACTCGCGGTCACGGCAGACTCGCTCATTCGCTCTCCTTCAGCAGGCTCCACAATGCATGCGCATTGAAATTAGCTATCGCCGCGGTCAGTGATAAAATCAGCCCCCCAAATGCCCAGAGGGCGATACCAGGGACGACATGTGCGAGGTGGGCAAGCTTGACCAGCGCCACCAGCACGCCGAGGATGAACACTTGCGTCATACTCCACGGTCGGACAGATTGCAGGATGCGGAGGATTGACTTTGCCTCCTCGGGCAGCCATCCAAACTTCAGCGGCAAGAGCAGATACAGCATCATCGAAATTTCCATTGCAGGGATCAGGATGGTCGTGCCAAAAACGAGCGCTGCCACGCCTTCCATATTATTGTCCCATATTCGTTCGACCGCTCCGTAGAGGCTGGTTGCATTCAGGGTTCCTTGTACTTCCAAACCCACAATGGGAAAGATATTCGCGACCACAAAGAGGATGGCCGCTGCGAGCGTCCAAGCGAGTCCCCGATCGACCAGGTCCGGTGTGTCGCGAAACAGCACCGCATCGCATCGCTGGCAACAGGCGACGCCACCTGGCGGGAGGATCGGCTCCCGTTGCAAGAGATCACATTCGTGACAGGCGGTCAGTGCAAAATCAGCCATTCGGTGCTACCTTATCGACGCGTCCCGGTTCCTTCCTATAACCCGAAAGCACTAGGCTTCCGGCTTCATCAGATCGCATCCTGGCACTCGACGTTCGAGACACAGGCGCCAGCGAAGCTGTTTGGCCCAATAGGTAAACGCTTCTTCCACGTCAGTCCACCTGTGAAATCCCTTGGTCACGTACTTTCCGCCTCCGCGACGATCTACGGCGGTGCCCAATAGCTCACCGGATTGAGAATCCGTAATTTTGATTTCAACGGATGCGGCGCCGACGAACGATTCGGTGCCGCTGGCCCATCGCTTTCCTTCAGAAATGAGCCGTGTTCCCGGATAGAGAGTGGTGATGAGATCGAGGACGGGCATGCTGGTTCCTGCTTCCGTGACCGCTGTCTGGATACGGAGGACGCCAACGCCTTGACCACTCGTCATTTTATAGTCTTTGCGAAGTTCTTCATCCAGCCGCGACCAGACAATTTTCGCTAGATACTCCGCGTCTTCCTCGTTTAATTGGGTCTTCTCCCCCTTCCAAATTTGCACGGGCTCCAGGAGAATCTCTGTATATGACCGCCACTTGTCATAGTCATTGTC
This sequence comes from Nitrospiraceae bacterium, assembly GCA_035623075.1. Lineage (NCBI taxonomy): Bacteria > Pseudomonadati > Nitrospirota > Nitrospiria > Nitrospirales > Nitrospiraceae > Nitrospiraceae bacterium. Next base: position 2,953 of record DASPUC010000042.1, read on the forward strand.
ATACTTGCGATAGACAAGGGACGCTTCCCCCTCTTCACCCTTCTTCAGCAACGAATAGTCACCGAGGAATCCGGATTGTTTCGGCTCGGCTTGGTAGGTACTCGCGCAACTGGTCAGTGTGATGGAACAGGAAAGGATTAAGATCCAGGAGGGCATCCTTATCATCTCCTCCCTAAGAAAGAAAAGGGATGGGGCCGGAGGAACACCATATCAAAACACTCGACAAAATGAAAAGCCTGTCCGCGCCTGGCCAAGCCGGTCTTGGACCTATGGTCGATCCGCATTTTTCACTTTTCCTCGGTCAATCCAGCCCTGTCGCCCGAAGAATTCGGACATGAAATTCGCAGCCTGCTCGGCGCTCTTCGCAGTCATGACCCCCATGCTGGACCGATATGATTTGGCTCCTCCAATCGCTGCATTCACCCCGACCACCGCACCCGCACCGGCTCCAGCCGCTGCGCCGGCTCCAGCCGTTACCGCCGCACCGGGCATCGAACCGCTATCGGCATGGGTTTCGAATTCCAGGAGCTTCGTCGGAGCAATCTCTGGCTCGGACCGGGACGGATCCAATCCGTACCCGTATAACTGAACGCGAATGTCGACCTTAGACTGTCCCGACCCGAAGCCGATCACTAATCGTCTGGCTCTATTCCCCTCGTCGACGTCGAGAAATTGTCCGGTGATGCCCAGAGAACCTTTGGGCAATGGAGTCGTGCCGGACACCTTCTTAGCCGGTAATCCAAGGTTCTGAATCCTTTCCACGAGTTCATCCGCCGCAACCGTCTGGACCTCTTCGGCGATTTCTGTCTCGTGCTCCAACGTCGTTGTTCCTGAGATCTCATTCACCGTGCCCTGGAGCAGTCCTTGATTTTCTTTTACCTGCTGCCGCGTCACAGCAAAGTTGTAGACAAAAATCTCGGAGGGCCGCTGCAAGCGAGTCCTCGCGCTCTCATATTCAGATTTGACGACAGTTCCTGCGCAGCCTAAGGCCATGACTGCGGCAAGAAGACCCAACGCCATGTGCATACCGCCCTTCCCGGTCCGAGTTAACACGACCTGCCACATAGCGAACCTCCTTCCCTTCCTACGGCCGCTTTTCTCTTCGATTGAAGTGAATGAAACGTACTCACAATTCTCAACCAGGAAGTGACGCTCTTTCGTCAAGCAGGGAGTCACGAATGGGATCGAGCGGTGAGACTCAAGAACTCAGCGAATCGCCACCGGCGTCGCCTCCATCGGTTCAGCCGCTTCTCCACGACCTCCCGCAGCCTGCATCTTCTTACCAGCCA
>DASPUC010000043.1 GCA_035623075.1 Nitrospiraceae bacterium
GCTCGTGGAGCGCTGGCGGCAGACCTACAACCGGATTCGGCCCCACAGCGCCCTGGGCTATCGTCCGCCGGCACCGGAAGCCATCGCGCCACGGTGCGCGTGAGTCACATTGCAAGTGGTACAACTACAGGGGGCAGGTCAGGACCGGATAGCTCTATGAATTCGGCGGCTCACAAGTGGATCAGGGTGAGCGAAACGGGGCCAGCGTATGAGCGCTTCACCATCTATGCCGACCCCGCCACAATTACCAGAAGCGGGAACACGGTGAGGATGTCGTCGGTGATTGACTCCGCAAGAATCCCCGGCACTGTATCGGATAGACCCCGCGTCTCCTGGAAAGACGAATGGGAATACGATTGCCAAGAGAAGCGGCACAGACCGCGTCATTTTACAGAGTATTCTGGAAGAATGGGAACCGGTGACAAAATGTACAGTCACACTGTGCCGGTGTTTTTCTGGATACTAGTGGCACCTGGAAGCGTCGGCGAGAATCTTTGGAAGATAGCCTGCGGGAAGGAGTGAGGCGAACTCCTGCCGTGAACTCGGGTCTAGATCGGAGCAGCGACCATGCTGTAGCTATCTCGCCAGCACTCCGACGGTTGCTCCCTCTCAGCGTTGTTCAGAATGTACCTGCTCCCCACTACTTCTACATCACTGGAGAGATGACGGTAAGGGATGTAAAAAGCAAATCGAGGAATAATGCGCTTGAGATTCAGATTCAAGCAGTCCCACCAAGGATCGTCTTAATCGTGCCAGCCGAGCGGACATCGCGTGCATGTCACCGTTCAGCTTCGGTCATGTCGGTAACGTCTTCGAGTTCCTCAATCCCAGCTTCTGCCTTTCCTCTCCCCGACGACGGATGTAAGCCATATTTCTTGAGCATCTTGTAAAAATCCGCCCGATATCGTCCCGCAAATTGCGCAGCTCGCGAAATGTTGCCGCCAGTCAATTGCAACACATTCTTGAGGTAGGTTTTTTCGAATTCCTCTTTCGCTTCCGTCAACGATTTAAGCGGAGAATCCGCTGCAAATCCCACTGACGGAAGCAGATCCGGCGTGATCATATCTTGCCGACACATCACCACCGCTTTCTCCACTGCATTCTCAAGTTCACGCACGTTACCTGGCCATGGGTTTGTCACAAGACGCTGAAGCGCCGCTGGAGTAAATCCTCGCATATCCTTATTTGCGCGCTTTCCACTGGATGTTAGAAACAGTTGTGCGAGAAGGGGAATGTCGTCCCGGCGGTCGCGCAGGGGAGGAATGAACAACGGGACGACGGAAATCCTGTAATAGAGATCGTTGCGGAATGACCCGCGTTTCACTGCTTCGCCGAGATCCTTGTTTGTTGCCGCGATGATCCGCACATCCACCTTCGTCGCCGTGTCGGCCCCCACCTCCCGTACTTCCCGCTCTTGCACCGCGCGGAGGAGCTTGACTTGCATGGAAAGTGGCATCTCCCCGATCTCATCCAGGAAAAGCGTGCCTCCATGCGCGCTCTGGAACAATCCGCGTTTGGGCCCGTGAGCGCTCGTAAACGCTCCTCGCACATGCCCAAAGAGTTCACTTTCAAAGAGGGTTTCGGGGATTGCCGCACAATTAAGCGCAACAAAGGGGCCTTTACTTCGGCGGCTGTTGGAGTGAAGCACGCGCGCCAGCACTTCTTTACCAGTCCCAGTTTCTCCAAACAGCAAAATAGTCGCGTCCGAATCGGCAACTTGAACCACTTGTTGCAAGAGCCGCTGCATCGACGGACTGCGGGCCACGACATTTTCCATCCCGTACAATTCCTTGACGAGAGACTTCAGCCTTTGGATTTCTCGGCTCATGCGCTGCTGGGAAAGTCCTTCTTCAATTTTTGTTTTAAGTTCTTTGTCATCGAACGGCTTGGTCAGGTAACCGAATGCGCCGCGTTGCACTGCCTCCACCGCGTTGGGAATGCTTCCGTGTGCCGTGAGGATAATGACCGGAAGGCCGGGATGGATCCGTAACAGTTCTTCAGCCACATCAAGTCCATCTTCTCCTCTGAGGCGGAGATCCGTAATCGCTAAGTCGAAGCGATCCTTCTTCGCCGCATCCACTGCATCACGGCCGGTCGTACAGGCGGTCACGGTAAAGCCCATGGCCGACAGGCGCATTTTAACAAGCTGCAACAAACCCTCTTCGTCATCGATCACGAGAATGTGTTCTTGTTCCATGAGCTTCCTTATTATTGTGGTTACTGTGCTGGTGGTTGTTGGTCCAATCCGGGAGGAGACGGCGGCACGACCGTTGAGGGTGGTCGGATAGGCCTGATCTTGTCTCGCATCTCCTGGTCAATCCTCTTCAAGGCTTCGAGCTGACTCGTAAGTTCTTCGATTTTTTTATCACGCTCGGTTACTTGCTTCTGAAGCGCCTGAACGGCCGCCGCCTCCGTACCAGCTTTTGGTGACTCACGTTTGCTCGTGAGCGCCTCCATTTTTCGGTCCCGGTCGGCAAGGTCTCGCTGTAGCGCCTCGACGTTCTGTGAGTCCGCATCTTTCATGGCCTTCAATTGCTGGATCACAAGCTCACGGTCTAGCAAGTCCCGCACCAGACGATCTGACACCTGGCCAAGGGCTGCATGGGCATCGGAAATTGCTGGGGCAGTCATAACCGATGAAAACCACGAGCGGTCTGTTGGTGCCGGATCTTGCAACAATTGGAGCCATAATCGGCTGGATGAGGCCAGTTGGCTTTTTGGTGCGACCGAAATTACTTTGTCGAAATACTTCGCCGCTGCTTCACGACTCTCGTACAAGCCTAACAGGGCTCGTGTGAAATATACGTGATCACAGGTGTTATGTTCCGTGCATTTGCCTGCCAAGGCATCCTGTTTTTTCGCCAGAGCGTGAAGTGCCTTTATGTCTGCAGGCTCTACTGCAAAGTACGGGTGCGAGGTCGGGGGAGGAGTCGACCATGACGCACAGCCCCACATGACGCACATGGGAATCGTCTGGGCAATGACCCTGAGGCGTGCAAAGGTCATCATGAAGAGGCTCCCGGTTTCGTCAACCGTAGGATAAACCGGACAGTGGTTCCTTTCTTTAATTCGCTCTCGATCCAAATGCGTCCGCCGTGAGCTTCAACGACTTTTTTGGCCAAGGCCAGCCCAAGTCCGCTGCCTGCAGTGGAGTGCTTGGTCTTCGTGCGTCCCTGGTAAAACCGTTCGAAAATATGTGGCAGATCTTCCGGTACGATCCCGGGACCACTGTCCGAGACAGAGACTTCAAGGACACCTGCTTGAGAGTCCGGTTTCATCTGTACTTTGACGATGCCGCCTTCCGAACTGAATTTCAAGGCGTTCGAGAGTAGATTATCGAGGACCTGTTCAATCCGAAGCGCATCGGCTTTAACCCATGCGCGTTGCGGAGGCGATTCGACCACCAGTTGGACGTGCTTCGCATCGGCCAGGAGGCGCACTTTATTGACGGAAATATCTGTGACACGCTTCAAGTCCGTCGGCACAATGCGGTATTCCATCATACCCGCTTCCATTTTCGAGAGATCCAATATCGTTGAGATCAGATGAATCAAACGGCGGCTGCTATCAGCCATGATTCGCAGCGTCGTGCGCTGTTCCTGCACAAGTGGGCCGGGAATCTCGTCCAGCAGGAGATGAGTCCCCTCCTGTATCGAGGCCATCGGGGTCCGCAACTCGTGGGAGACATGGGCTAAAAATTCGGCCTTCATGTCATCGAGCTCCTGCAGCTTTTGACCCATCCAATTCACTGTATCGACCAAGTTGCGCAGCTCGCTCGGGGCTTGAATTTGAAGCGAAGTCCGGAAATTTCCTTGTCCGATCTGTTTGATGTGACCTTGCAGTTGACGTAATGGACGAAGGATGGTGTAACTGGCAATCCCGGCTAAGCCGATTCCAAATACTAAGGCAACAAGGACGAGTTGTTCAGTCACTGCCTCAGCTTGTGCCGAACTTTCCCGCGAACGGCTGACCCCGACACTCAGACTCGCTTCGTGCAGATCGATATAATTTTGAAGCGTCGCTGTCATACGGTCTGTCAGCGCATCGCGACGAACTTCATATCCTGATGATGGTGCGGCAGAAGCCCCTTTACCATTTTCCAATTCTGTATAAAACATCGTCAAACGCTCTTGCTGAAGCCGCTTTACATCGTGAAGAATCCGTTGGCCTTGAACGGAAGCTTCCTGGGTCTCGAGCGACTCTATTCCTCGCTGAAACTCGTCCACCTCCTCATCAAAGTGCTGGAGGAATGTGGCATCTCGAACGGCCAAGTACTTCTTTTCACTATTCAGCTGATCGAAGAGAGATCCAAGCAATCGCTTCGCCGACTCGATAGCGGGGTAATGGTGGGAAGCCATATCCGCACTCAAGGCCGTGAGTTGTCTTAGCTGAAATAATGCGTAGAGGTTGACGCCCGCCATTACCACGATGATAACGACGGAGGTCAGAACGATTCGCCAGAATATTGAAAGACGCACCAGAGACCAGCTTTCCAGAAATGATTGATCAGGTTGAACCGAAGCAGGTGTAGGTAAATCCATACACTATTTCGTTCTCTGGCTCAAGTACTTCTCTTAAGTTGGACTAGCCTCGGAAAAATCCAATCCACAGGACCAGTCGAAAAATGACGCGGATTGCTTTGCTTTTGGGGTTCTTGCGTAATGACGTCAGTCCCTTATCTCAAAACGGCCAGTGAACGCACGCTGGCGACGTGACGATCCGTGGAGGGATGCAAACAGATGGCCACGAAACAGGAGAATCCCCACCATGAGGGGTGGCGTCAGGCAGAACGTCAATACCCAACTCACTGATGGAGCGATGCCCAGATAGGTGACCCATCCATCGAGAATTGTTATTGGCACCATCAGCAGTTGTAAAAAATCCAACCCGGCCCCTCTCCCTATCCGACGAGACAAATCAAAAACTGTTTGGAGCCCGACAGGAGACAGCACGAACGGGACAAGGATCAGCAACCACGGAGTAAACCACTCGATCCAATTCTCGAGTACAAAGTCATAACAGCTTTTCAATACGTCGAGTGGAGAATCATGTCGGACTTGGTAGATTACCTCCGGTGCGGGGTTCAGTAAAAGGAAGAGGAGCAGTAGTACTGCATACGAAAGCACTGGCCCATACGGATTAGCCTGAATGGTCATGTCCAGCGCCATAAGCGGCAGCCATAAGACGAAGCCGACCCCAATCACGTCCCAGAAATAGTGACCAAGGCTCGCGAACACGTCCTGTACGGTCAGTGTCCGCGCCTGAGCGATCGATTGCTCGATTAAGCTGAGCGTGGCTCCAACGAAGAGGGCATTCACCGCTCCCAGGATCAAACCACCGGCGATGCCGAGAGTTCCAACGATTTGAACGGCTAACAGAAACAGAGCTCCGAATCCAATGACTGCAACAATGGCGATCCATCCGCGTCGGATGGAGCGGCCGGCCTGGTGAAGTGCCCGGAGATAGAGCCTGGCCAGGCCGACAAAGAGATTCGGCATGTCGCGACAATAGTCTGAGGACTCATTGACCGTCAAGCCAAAGAAATCCTTGGTTGACATTTGATTTATGATGATTATTCAATATGCATCGCACATTGAAGCGAGAACGAGATGGGGTTTCCGTATGGATATGAATCGGATGACCATCAAGCTCCAGGAAGCGCTCCAATCGGCTTCTTCTCACGCCATGAGACGGAGTCATCAGGGGATCGACGTCGAACACCTTCTCCTCACGCTTTTGGAACAGGAGGGAGGTATCGTTCCCGCGTTATGTGAGCAGGCTGGCCTGTCTCTTCCGTCTGTTCGGCAATCTGCCGAGCAGGTGTTATCCCGTATACCGCAGGTCCAGGGAACTGGAGCCGCTCCGGGTCAACTCCACCTGACAGCTAGACTGAGTCAGGTTCTGACTAAAGCCGAATCTGAGCAACAAGCCCTCAAAGACGAGTACTTGAGCGTTGAGCATGTCTTCCTGGCGATGGTTCAAGAAGGGGGCGTGTTCAAAAAGCTGGGCCTCACACGCGAGCGTGCACTGGCGGCTCTTCAGCAGGTTCGTGGTCATCAACGAGTTACAAGCCAGGATCCCGAGGGAACGTATCAGGCTCTTGAAAAGTACGGTCGCGATCTCACCCGCCTGGCCGGCCAAGGAAAACTCGACCCGGTCATCGGGCGTGACGAGGAAATCCGCCGGGTGATCCAAATCCTCTCCCGCCGAACCAAAAACAATCCGGTATTGATCGGCTCGCCGGGTGTGGGGAAGACGGCGATCGCAGAAGGACTGGCGATTCGCATTGTGAAGGGAGACGTGCCGGAGAGTCTCAAGCAGAAGCGTCTTATTAGCCTCGACATGGGATCGCTTGTCGCCGGCGCGAAATACCGCGGCGAATTCGAAGAGCGGCTGAAGGCCGTCCTCAAAGAAGTTCAAGCCTCCCAAGGCCAGATCCTTCTCTTCATCGACGAACTGCACACAGTTGTCGGTGCTGGCGCGGCGGAAGGAGCCATGGATGCCGCCAATCTACTCAAACCGATGTTGGCTCGCGGTGAAATGCATATGATCGGAGCGACGACTCTGAATGAATATCGCAAGCATATTGAGAAGGATGCGGCCCTTGAACGGCGCTTTCAGCCCGTATTCGTTGATCAACCGTCTGTGGAAAATACCATCTCCATCCTGCGGGGTATCAAGGAACGATATGAAGTCCATCACGGCGTTCGTATTAAAGACGCGGCGCTCGTGGCCGCCGCTAAACTCTCGCATCGGTATATCGCTGATCGGTTTCTGCCGGATAAGGCCATCGATCTCGTTGATGAGGCGGCCGCCCGGTTGCGTACCGAAATCGACAGCTTACCGGCTGAGCTCGATGAAGTATCTCGGAAGGTGCTTCAACTGGAAATTGAACGAGAGGCCCTCCGAAAAGAGCACGATCAGGCGAGCCAAGCCCGATTGGCCACGATCGAAAAAGAACTAACGGAGAAGCAACGCGACCTGCAGGCGCTGAAGACCCGGTGGGAGTCTGAAAAAGCCTCGGTGGGGCGCTTACGTAAAACACGAGAAGCCATCGAAGCGATCAAACAGGAAGTGGAACGGGCCGAACGCGCCTATGATTTGAATCGCGTCGCGGAGCTTCGATACGGAGAGCTTCCTCGTTTGGAACGGGAACTCGACGCCGAACTCCAACAGCTCAGCAAGAAGCAGGGTAAATCGCGTTTGCTGAAGGAAGAAGTCGATGAAGAGGATATCGCCGAGGTCATCAGCCGGTGGACCGGGATTCCTGTGTCGCGACTCCTTGAAGGCGAATCGGAAAAGCTGCTGAAGCTGGAGGAACTTCTTCACCAGCGGGTCATCGGACAGGACGAGGGCGTCCGCGTGGTCGCGGACGCCGTGTTACGCGCTCGATCGGGCATCAAGGACCCGAATCGCCCGATTGGCTCTTTCTTATTCCTTGGACCCACGGGGGTAGGAAAGACGGAACTAGCGCGTTCGCTGGCCGCAATTTTATTCGACGACGAAGCCAACATGGTTCGAATCGATATGTCCGAGTACATGGAAAAGCACACGGTGGCGCGTTTGATCGGAGCGCCTCCGGGCTATGTTGGATATGAAGAAGGGGGACAATTGACGGAAGCGGTACGCCGCCGTCCGTTCTCGGTTATCTTATTTGATGAAATTGAAAAAGCTCATCACGACGTCTTCAATATTCTCCTTCAGATCCTCGATGACGGCAGGCTGACCGATTCTCAAGGCCGTACAGTGGATTTCAAGAACACAGTATTGATCATGACGTCCAACATCGGTAGCCCGCACATTCTCCAGGCACAACAACGCCACGCCTCCTACGAAGAGGTGCACGCGCTTGTCCTGGGTGAACTCCGGGAGCACTTTAGGCCTGAATTTTTGAACCGTATCGACGAAATCGTGGTGTTCCATGCATTGGAGACCGATCAGTTGGTCAAGATTGTGGAGATTCAGCTCAATCGGCTGCGTACCCGCTTGGCGGAGAGACGGATACCTCTCACGGTGACTCCTGCAGCGCTGAAATTCTTGGCGGAGCGGGGCTACGACTCCATGTACGGTGCCAGGCCTTTGAAACGGCTCCTTCAACAGGAACTGGAAACTCCTCTCGCGCGTCAACTGGTCAAGGGAGAGTTAAAGGATGGGGATAGCGCGTTGGTGGACGTCAAGGGCAAGGAGCTCGTGGTCGTACCGAACGTGGCGGGAAGATAACTGTTCCTCGATTTACCCGATAACAACCTCCCTCCCCTGCATATCTTGTTTGGTCCCGCTCGATCGTATTTTGTCGATCTTCCACTCCGTCGGTGTGACTTCGATTACGTGCCCCTTTACCGTATGGAACTCACCTTTGGTGATGGCGACTACTTCAGAAGCACGTATTTCCATCTGAAGAATGACTTTCCCCGAGTCAATTTGCTTCAGAGCCAGTGTCTTCGCGGTTTTGTTGACTTCATACGCTCGCCGCTCATTGAACATCAATGTGCTGTCCGACAACTTGGCGATCATTTTCCCAGCTCCGTCGAACAGAGCAAAGTTGACCAGCAACACTCCGGTTGTGGGTTTGACGGTCACCTCGATTTGAGGCACACCTTCGATCGCAATCATACCGTTCGTGTTGCGATACACATTCGATCCAATTTCGAGATCCATAGTTCCCTTTGTCTTTTGCGTGTTGTACGACGATGATCGAGGTCTAGGATTTTTTGATACGGTCCAGAATCAACGCGATACATCCGCCCAACAGACCACCACCCATAATTGTCGTCAGCAATTCGACCAGTTTGAGTTCCCAGACGGACCCCTGAGCCTGCATCACTTCTCTAATACCGCCTTGCAACATGATCACGGCCAGCGCCATCGCAGCCCCCACGACAAACCACCAGAGAAACACTTTGATAGTGACAACCATGGCCGTTCATCAATACTGAACAGGGCGGTCGAGACTGCGATACTGAATGGCTTCTGCCAAATGCGCCGGCTCAATTGTATCAGAGCCAGCTAAGTCGGCAATAGTCCTTGCCACACGAAGAATACGCCCGTAGGCACGAGCTGGGAGACCTAGTTTCGTCATCGACCGTTCCAAGAGCGTTTGACTCGGCCCATCGAGCCCACAATACCGTTTTAGCTGGCGAGGCTTCAACTGGGCATTGGTATGAATACCCTCGTCCCGGTACCGATGCGACTGCTTCGCACGGGCTGCCAGTACACGACCTCGAATCGTCTCCGAGTGTTCCGGAGAACCTCTATTGTCACGGAATTCACGGACCGTCACCGGAGGGACTTCTATGTGGATATCGAGGCGGTCCTGAAGCGGACCAGAAAGCCGCCCCCGATACCGACGTATTTGTTGCGGCGTACAGATACAATCCCTTGCGGGATCGCCATAGTACCCGCAGGGACAAGGATTCATCGCAGCGACCAACATGAATCGCGCTGGATACCGCAGCGAACCACTGGCTCTCGTCAAGATGACGTGCCCATCTTCAAGCGGTTGCCGGAGTCCATCCAACACTGGCCGCCGGAACTCAGGAGATTCATCCAGAAACAGAACGCCGTTGTGAGCCAACGATACTTCTCCAGGACGAGGAATCGTCCCCCCTCCAATGAGTCCGGCGTCCGAAATGCTGTGGTGGGGAGCCCGAAACGGTCGCACCGTGAGTAATGCCTGATCGGCAGGCAACTGCCCCGCCACGCTGTGCACCCGCGTCGTTTCAATGGCTTCATCAGATTCCATCAAGGGAAGTATCGTCGGGAGCCGCTTGGCCAACATGGTTTTACCCGACCCTGGCGGCCCGACCGTCAAAATGTTGTGTCCGCCGGCTGCCGCAACTTCCAGAGCTCGTTTTGCATGCTCCTGTCCTTTCACGTCGCCGTAATCCTCTTCATCCAGAGGGCGCGTGCGAAAGAGATCGCCACCATCTCTCGGCATCGGTTCGATCAACGCCATGCCTTTGACGAACGCCACGGCTTCAGGAATCGTATGGACCGGATAGACCTCGACATGTTCGACCAGAGCTGCTTGCTGGCTATTGTCCGCAGGTAGGACCAGATTGTAATGGGGTCGACAGGCGATATTGATTGAGAGCGCACCGGAAATGGGCTTGATGCGTCCGTCGAGAGACAGCTCACCGACAAACACTCGCCGGATGACACATTCTGGTGGAATCACCTCTTCCGCCACAAGAATGCCGATCGCGATAGCCAGGTCAAGGGCGGACCCTTCTTTCTTGATCCCGGCCGGGGCGAGGTTCACCGTGATCCTTTTAGCAGGAAAGTGAAAGCCGGTATTTTTCAACGCAGATCGTACCCGATCGCGACTTTCACGAACTGTTGCATCGGGGAGACCCACGACAGAGAATTGTGGAAGTCCTCCGGTAATATCCACTTCCACATCGATCAGACAGGCATCGAGACCCACTAGCGCGGCGCTTAGTATTCTCGCAAGCATAGCAATCCTAACCTCAGCCAATGTTTGAGTAGACGGACCGGGCGGATTATAAAAACCACCATCAGACACTTTCAACTCACAAGAGAGACAATGCTGGTATTTTCCGTTCGCCATGCGGCACAAGGCGGATGCGACGGTGGGTAGAACCACAACCTCCTATCCGGTATAATTTCGCGCCCGTGCATATCGGCTCTCGAAATCTTTATGCTCACATCTTTCTCCCTTCCTCGGCCTGCAATCAGACGACTCGCATGGTTGTGCGGTGCCGCCGCCGTATTTTTCTGCTCGGTGAACGAGACTCATGCTGGCATGGCATCGGCAGTTCGGACTCCGGCGAGTCACGTCGGCGCTGCGATGGCGCTCCTGGCGACGTTACAAGACGCTGACGTGCTTCCACCTGATGGCACCTCTGAAGCGAACCAGATAGTGAAATCGGTCATTCAATGCCAGTCGCTCTTCATGAAAAGTTCAGATCCGAACGTTCGAGCGTTTTTCGATCGTGCGTTGCAGACCAAATTGAGTGACGGCGCCGAGGAGGCCGGTCGACGGTTCAAAGAAGAAGGCTGGACTTCAGAAATACTCGAAGCGCTCAGCGAATCGTATGTCATGTTATCGGACCGCCAACGTAGACAATTGGCTGAAGGATTTCGTGCTTACAATCTGACCCCGAACGATTTTCTGCAGTTGAGTGAATTGTTCCTCAGCGCCAGAGCGAGCCTGCGGCAACGGGGACAGGATATTCACCGGATCTATGCACAGCGGAGACAAGCAATGCCGGGCCAGCGCTTCCCGCACAGGCCGGAAGCACCGACCTCACCCTCATGAAAGGAGCGGCACGATGGCGACGAAGGCTTACATTTTGATCAAGGTCAAGGCAGGAAGGACAAAGGATGTTCTCCATTCCCTGAAACATATTAGTGGAGTCGAGCAGGCCCACTCCTGTTTCGGACAGCCGGATATTTTCCTCTTTATCAGCACGAACGACGAACGGGCGTTATCTGAAGTCGTGATTTCCAAAATTCACTCGATAGAAGGTGTGGAGGAAACCGATACCCATATCGTGGCTGAATCTTAGTCATTAGATTCGTTCTTGACGAGCTGGCCTCTAAGTTCCGCGGATCGATAACAAGCCTCGGCTATTTCCACCGCTCTTTGTCCATCCCTTCCTGTAATGGGTGGACTGGAATTAGTACGAATGGCGTGAATAAACGCGCGGAGCACTGATAGGATGGTCGGTCGGGGCTCCAGGGTCCATTCCTCGGATGTATTGGCTCGTTCCTGTTTCATGAGTCGGTGCCGGAACCAATCGGCACTCACCCTTCCATCTGCTCCAATCCACTCCATCTGTGCGACGCGTCCCGCTGTGACCCGCGCGACTTCGAGATGGCACTCTATCCCCTGTACGGTCGTGAGGTGTACGGTCGCTCTGGTGTCCGGTCCAGTTGGTGGCACAGGATCCATATAACAGGAAACAGCGCTGACCTCATCGCCGGTTAAAAATCGCACCACATCGAGCAAGTGAATCCCGATCTCGAGTAGCGCCCCTCGGTGACCGAAGGCGTTCGTGGTTGCCGCGGTGCTCGATGCCACTTCGACGTGACTCGTCATCGTCGCGGAACGAAGCGATCCGAGCTGCGGTAGGATACTCCTGACTCTTTCGATGACTGGCTCGAACCGGAGGGTATGGGCTGTCATAAGGAGAACGCCCGCTTGGTCGGCTGCTTTGACCATGGCTCGAGCCTGCTCTGCAGTCAGAGCGAGGGGTTTCTCAATCAACAAGGGCTTCCGGGCCCTGACCGCTTCGAGACAGATCTCATGACAAAGCGTAGGCGGAGTGACGACGATGACGGCACGGACCAACGGATCGGCGATCAAAGCACGATAGTCACTGTAGACGGGAATAGAAGAGAGAGGGAGTCCTTCGACACTTTCTTGAGCTCGCTTTCGGCAGACGGCAACAAGGTTCGTCTCCGGCATGTCTTGCAGAAGATGTCGCACATAACGACTGCCATGCCGGCCTAGACCGATCAACCCGATGCCAAGTGCGGATGATGCTGTCATATCAAGCTGTCTTATCGAGACTCTACGGGCAAGAATCGATATGGTCAATCGAATCCTGTTCCTCGTCGGTCGATTGACAACGCAAACGTAGCCTCCCTATAGTTACACCGCTGCACCACGTCGGATTATCCGGCAGAGCGCGGCATCTTCGGGAAAGCGGTTCAAACTATGACGTCGGCCCTTGCGCCTTTCACGCTTCAACAAATCGGCACCGACACCGCGCGGTTTCCCAGTGGGGTAGCCATTCCAACTCCAACAGACGCTGCCGTCGATCCCTACATCAAAACTCGCATGTCGAATGATGTGCAGGTGGAAGCCATTCAGTTTTGGCCACAGGAGAAGGGAACGTACCCTGGTCTCGTCCTGATACACGAATGGTGGGGGCTGAATTCCCAAATCAAGGATCTTGGAGCTCGACTCGCGTGTGAGGGCTATGGGGTGATCATTCCCAACTTGTATGCGAGGCTCGGCGGGATGGTGACGGCCAATGCAGACATCGCAGAGGCGCTGATGGGACGATTAAATAGTCAGCTGGCATTACAAGACATCAATTCGTGCTGCGAATTTCTGAACACCCGAGATTATATCAGACGCAATATTCATGGGGTGGTGGGGTTCGGAATGGGGGGGTCGTTGGCCCTGCAGTTTGCGTCCAAGCGGAAGCGGTTACGCGCAGCAGTCGTCTTCTACGGACGGATGTTCGACCCAGCAGCTATGTTCAACGACGTGCGCTGTCCGGTTCTCTATCACCAAGCTGAACAAGATACCTGGGCCTCGGCTGCGGAAGCTGATCGGCTTCGCGCGGCGGCCGCTGAATATGGCAAGCAGGTCGAGATCAGGCTCTACCGGAATACACCGCATGCGTTCTGCAATGAGATGCGTCCCGAGACCTATCGTACTGATGCCGCTGCTGAAGCATGGAACGAGACCGCCGCCTTCCTCAAGAAGTGCTTTCAAGGAACGTAACCGCATCCACCTGATTTCTTTTTCTGTCTTTATCACAAGGCAGCCTGCTTATGTGTTTCCCGTACACCACAGGAAAGTAACGACGATATGAAAGGTCTAAGATTACGTCTTCAGTTTGTCGGGCAAACAGTCTGGTGGACACTGGGAGGCTTGTCAATCTCCATCTGTGTGGTACCGCTCGCTTTGGGAACCACTGATACACTTCCCTCATCCATGCCGGACCTTCAAAGCATCGTTCATGCTCACGGGGCAAAACTGATCGAGGTGGATTCCGACAAGGGAGCGATCGATCTGTTTGTGTCATCCATAGGCCCTTCACTCAACCTAGGGGATGTGGCGCGGACCCTAACGGCTAAGTCCATTTCTCCGAAACTTTCCAAAGATCTCTTGCTGCCGGAGATAACGCAAGTCGCTCACACATTAATCGGCGATCTCGCTGCATGGCACCTTGCAACTCTCGTTCAACAGGCTGTCAAAGACAAGCGCCTCCCGGGCGTGCCGGAAGAACTATTGGGGTCTTCGACGAGACGCGAATGGCTGGCTCTGCAGGGACAGACCTCCTGGCAAAAATCTATGAACGACTTGGCCCAAACCCTGCAGAGCCCAGAGAATTCCTCGAAAAATCGAGACGACACAGCGGCTTTGGCAGTCATCACGCTTTCTGACCAGTCAAGCCGTCTCGCGGTCGAAGCCCTTCAAGCCGCTTATCACAATTGGGACAGGCTCCGTGGATGGAAGGACCAGGTGCGCTTGTTGAGGGGGCAAGTCCGCCTGTGCGGGACATGGCTATGGGTTATCCATAACCATCAGAGACACCATCAAGAGCAAAAACTCTCATTGCTGTTCCCTCCACCAGGAGCCGATCATGCTAGCCTCCCCGATTTAGTAGAAACCATCGTGCTCGGTGATAACGTGTATCTGCGATGGGAAATCGAGGGACGAGTACAGGAAGATAGCCTCCAATTCGTCAAGGACGGACAACGTCTGGAGGGAACGTTTGTGAATTCTCAAGGGGGTTGGGGATCCATCAGCGGGAAACGGACAGCGTCATGCAAAGAATGACATTATTATATGCGCCAGGCTCGGTAACCGAGTAGGATCCAGCCTGTGAGAAAAGCCATGCCACCCAAGGGTGTCACAGCACCAAACCCTCGCGTTCCTGATAATGACATCGCGTAGAGACTACCGCAGAAGAGAAGAATCCCGACCATAAAGAGACATCCTACCGACTCGAATCGCTTCTCGGGCCATCGATCTACAGCCCAGGCAACGGTACAAAGACCCAGAGCGTGATACATGTGATAGCGAGCGGCTGTGTCGAAGACGGCAAGCATGGATATGTCGAGGCTGTCTTTTAGAAAATGGGCTCCGAAGGCGCCGGCCGCAACGGCAGAACCTCCAAAGAAGCTTCCTAGTGCCAACAGCTTCGACGAGTTGAGCATTCTTCTCATAGATTTCCCCCTTGCAAACAACAACCGGTGATGATCGGCGCGGACCTGCGGGGGATCGTACCAGAGAGTAGAACGTTTCGATACGACGCTAATTCGACCAGAATGTTGGTTACCAATGAAGACTCGGATCATGCGTTCGTGTGCGCAGTGGACGTGAGACACTGGATTTTCCCCCTTTGTGGTTTCATTTCTATCGGACACATTGTTTCCCTAAGCCGCTAAAAGTATTAAGAAAGTTCGAGTCCGGTTTGCCCGTCAAGTAACCGGCCGGCGCACTGCCCTCTTGGGTATCCCCCCACTCTTGAGGAATAGCCAGACAATCTCTTCTCGCACTACCCTGCACATACCTGTATGGCACAGCGAAAACAACAGACCAGCTGGTTCAGCCCGAATCTCACGATTGACTGCATGCTGGCGAATGTGAGCGCGCAGTTGGAGGCGGACGGACGCGTCCTCGAATTCTCTGAAGCCAGTTGTAAGCTCACCACTCCTGATCGGCTCAGACCAGGGGAATTTGTGAAAGTTCGACTGTGGTTGGAAGGCGAAGAACCCTCTATAAACATCCAACTCGCGGAAGTGAGGAAGGTCCATAAGCACTGGATCTCGGTAGAAGTGATCCAGGTAGGTTCTAATGATCGGTTGAGGCTTAAACAATTGGTCGATGCCCGCGCCACTATCCATCAGGAACACCCTGCTCCCATCAATCGCCTCCTCATTCGAGCATAACCCGTCCCGACGTTCTCCTTCCGAGCATATGGCTCTCGTGACGCATCGCCCTCTGCGACATAGATAATTGTCGGCGTAGCCTCTGTTTCTTATAAGATTCAAAACCCCGAACGTTATTGCCAAAGATTTCATTCATGGCATAATCATCCTCGTGTTTACCGGATACCCGAATCATACCCGCTGCGAAAAGCTGGCATAAACAGTCATACTTGCGGTCCTATCGTTTACGGACGAGCAGCAATACACTGTGGATGCCCGATAGGGGAACCAACAGAACGCAGAAAGAGAAACAGGCGATCTGATACAGTCCCAAGAGGAGACACTCTCGCTATGGACCTTAGAGATCACCCACGCTTCGAAGTCAATATACCAGTCTCATTTTTTGGAGACCAAATTAACGGAAAAGGCGCGATTACCAATCTTTCGGCCGGAGGCTGTGCGGTTAAAGGAGATGCGAAGGCCCCGATCGGTGCTTTCCTCGAACTCAACGTAGATCTTCCAGACGCTCAACAGAAACTGATCATCGAAGTTGCGGTTGTTCGATGGTCAATCGGAACAAAGTTCGGCCTCGATTTTCTCCAGCTGGATCCCGAACACGAGAATCGGCTGCGCCGCTTTATTAAGACCCTCTAGTTGAAGAGGGGTCCCCTCTGTTTCGTACCTGAGTACAGTAGCGCTACAAGATTCGGGCTATCGGGTGTTCTAGCTGGCCTGTTTAAGCGTGGCGCTGAGGCGGGATTTTCTAAGAGACATGAGTCCGCGTTGAGTTTCAGTGGGAGCGTGAGGCCCTACTTTCTTCGCCTTGTATCTGCTTTCAAACTGTTCGATCACATCATTCGCTTCCTGGGTTCGGCCTTGGCGGGCCAGCAGTTCGGTCAGACGAAAGTAGGAAGGCACGATGAGCGGTAAATGACGGACTTCGCGTGCCTGATCGATCAAATATCGATAGTTGGTGATAGACGTCTCCGGGTTCGTTTCTTCGTAATGTATGGCTTCCAACATATGGACCGAAATGCGATCAGTCGCCGCACTAATGCTGCGTTCCCATGGCCCTCGTATCAAGGCTTCCAACTCTGGCGCGGACAATTGAACCGTCGCTTTCTTCTTGATTGTTCTTAGCCGTTCGAGAAGATGCCGGGCTTCAGGCCAGGCGCCGTAAATTCCTACGAGCAACCCGACGCATTTGGCAGGGTTAGTACATTGTCCCTTTAAGGGAGTGAAATGAATTTTCGTCACCTCACTGGGCAAGAACACTCTACCGTTTGCCTCCGCACAGACCTCACAGGTGTGTTTGTCTTTCGGGACCACGTAAAGATACATTCGTATGCCCGAACGATCAAAGACATCAATGGCCAGGATTTGCCCTTTCATAACTTGCATTTGGTGATACTGCCAGACAACTAATAAGGCCAGGATACCGAGAAGATACGGCAGGAGTTCAGGAATCATGAAACCAGATGTTTCCATCGTCGCCCTTCCAACAATCTGCACAAGTTGGAGAAAACTATAGCATCGGATATCCGATAACCAGAGAAAATAGCAATTTTGGACAGATGGAAAGGGACGGCACAACGTGCAGCGGGGGAAGGTCGAAGATCAGAGTATTACCGATAGGGTGGTGCCGGAGGCCGGGGTCGAACCGGCGCGGACCTTGTGGGTCCGAGGGATTTTAAGTCCCTTGCGTCTGCCAATTCCGCCACTCCGGCACAGAGCAAGTTCGCGTTTGATACCGGGCCAACGCTTAGGGTTTGATCTGACTCGGCTTAAACCCCGATCTACCTCGGGCATTGGCGAGCGAAATCTAACATCGGACTAGAAAGCGGTCAAGGCAGGAAGCGCAGACAGCCTGTGCCATTGCTGGCAGCAGGCCGAATGCGATCATCCTAGGGGCTGGCTAATATCACACGAAGCGTCGTTAGGCTGCTTCGACCGTCGGCTTTGCCTCTCGATGTAGCATGTAGGCAGCCCGTCCGCGCTCCATAGCTTCTTTCACACCCGATTGAATCGCGCGACTCCAACGGGTCGCATGAATCTGTGTTTTTCTGGCGTAGCGACTAATGTCTCGCCTGGTCTCCGATCCAGACTGTGGTGCAAACAATAACCCTAGACCCGCCCCAATCACAGCTCCACCGGCGACGAGTGCCGCCACTTTTACTACCTGTTTCCCTTGCTCTGACATACAGCCCTCCTTTCAGGCTCATGAATGATGGTGAACCGACAGGCATTTTTCTGAAGAATCAGTACAGCATCAATCGTGCCAATCGGTATTCGGTACGATCTTCAGAAAAATGTTCGACCGATGCCTAGCACAATTAGGCTTGCTTAATAAACGGTGGAGTTTTCACAACAAGACACAACACAGTCGTTACAGAAACCCAACAGTACTTTTGAAGGAGAGGCAGTCCGTGGGCCTGCGGAGCCGATTGGAGGCTTGCCGATGAGATCAGGACGTTCGATTGCAGCAGCTTGCAAAGGTGTCTCTCCTCACATATGATCCTGCCACTTTGCCACATGGGGCAGTAATGAACTGGTTACACACCATTCCATACCCGGAGATCAATCCGGTGTTCTTTGAAATCGGTCCCTTACAGTTTCGTTGGTATGGACTGATGTACCTGCTTGGCTTGACGGGCGCTTATTTCCTCATTAAAGCTCGTGTATCCGGGAAGGGGTTGCCGCTCTCGAAAGAACAAATCTACGACATGGTGGTGTGGGCCGCCCTTGGAGTCTTTATCGGCGGACGGCTGGGTTATACCCTTTTCTATAACTTTTCCTACTACATTCAGCACCCGAGTAAGATCATCGCGGTGTGGGAAGGGGGGATGTCCTTCCACGGTGGTCTTCTTGGAACCATTATTGCCTTACTCTGGTACAGCAAACGTCAAGGGATCTCCCCTTCTATGACTGCCGACTTGGCAGCAGGCGTTGCTCCGATTGGTCTCGGCTTCGGGCGTATTGGGAATTTTATCAATGGGGAACTCTTCGGCCGTGCTACGGATGTCGATTGGTGCATGGTGTTTCCCGGCAGAGGGCTCGCCTGCCGGCATCCTTCACAGATCTACGAAGCAATTTTGGAAGGACCTTTATTGCTCACCGTCTTATGGCTCCTTGGAAAGAGGCCCACACCGCCCGGGACAGTTTTCTGGAGTTTTATCGCAGGCTATGGGATCTGTCGCTTCATTGTGGAATTTTTCCGAGAGCCGGATGCTCATCTCGGACTCATTATCGGATCGTTTTCGATGGGCCAACTCTTGTCTCTCCCCATGGTGGTCATCGGCGCGTTTATGCTGGCCCTTGGCTATCAGCGGTGGGCCTGGACCCAGCCGGAGCTGTCCCATCACAAATCTCAGTAAGGCATCTCTTCATCGCTCAGGCCAACGTGGTGGCCAAGTTCATGCACCACCGTGTCTCGAATTTCCTGAATAACCTCGGTCTTCGTTCGACAGAGCCGAAGGATGGGGCCTCTATAGATGGCGATGCGGGCCGGCAGCTCGCCCGCTGGTTGGAAAAACGACCGTTCGTGAAGCGACAGGCCTTGGTAGAGACCTAAGAGATCATCCTCGGACTCGAGCTCAAGTTCATCGAGTACCTCAGGCGGAGGTTCATCCTCGACAACAACAGACACATCGCGGGCAATCGTATCGTAGGGCGGCGGCAAGTGCGCAAGTGCTTCCTGCACCCACGCTCCGAACTGCTCATGGGAAGCCGGCAATCGGTGTGGATCTCTCGGCACAGCTGTCCTTTCGAAGCAAGCTCAACGAACTTTAGGATCGGCATCCAAGTACGATTTCTTATTAATCTCGTGGGTCAATCCCATCTCTCGGAACGGTGGAGAATCCCAGATCACTTTGTTGCCCGGAGCTAGATTTGCCGCCTCCAAGTAATGTTTCTTTGCTTCTCCGCGATTGCCCATCCGGTCGATCGTAACGGCGAGGTTATAGTGAGCCTCAGCCAAATCCGGATAAGCAGCAATAGTCTGGCGATAGGATTGCTCCGCACGGGCATAATCCTTCGTGGAGAAGAGAAGATTCCCCTCTTCGAGTTTGGCCATCACCTCGGCAGGACTGCCTGCTGGTGCCGCAAGCACCGAGGCAGGAGGAGCCTTTGCGCTGGCACAGCCGAGTACTCCGCAGAGACACAACACAACGAGCACGTGTAGGTTCATCAGACGTACCTCCTACATCTCAATGGCCATGCTGGGTCTGAGAAAGATAAACTGAAATGCAACAGACGAGAGACCCATAGCCTGCCGCACAGCAGTCCGGTAAATCTCAGCCTGCTCGCGGTATGTCTCAGCTCTCGGCTGAGCCGCCTCTGCTGAAACCGCATCGGTCTTATAGTCTGCGATCCAGATTCCACCGTCAAGACGGTAAATAAGGTCAATGATGCCTTCCATAACCTGTCGCTCTTCCCAGGGAAGGAGAAACGGCACTTCTCGACCAAGAATGGTGGCCCGTTGCAGTCTATTGTAGAGTTCGGACGTGAGGAAGGAGGAGAAGATCGTATAGAGCTCCTGCCTCAGTACGCTTTCTCTATCAGCGAGGTCCGGGGCAAGGTGCTGACGACATGCCCGCTCGATGGCTGGGGCAGGATCTCGATCTGGTGAATCAAAATCCCATTGCTCTAGGACTGCGTGTGCGCACACGCCAAGTATTCGGCTATACGCCATTTCGGATGAGTCGGGCGAGCCGGCTGATCGAGCCGGCACTCGTTGCGCCATGAGGAGTGAGGGGGTAACCTGTCGCCGAGCCATTTTCTGGGCCGACCAATAGTCCCTCCGCGTCTGGTGTCGATTCACCACCACATCGAGTGAAGGGCAAGGGACTGCCGAAGCTTCTCGCTCATGTGGACCCTTTCGAACTGTGGGTGACGTTGATGTCACGACCTGCTCCATCTGACCGGCTCCGAGGGAAATGGTACCAGCCGTGCTAGAGGTTGCTGCGTCGGGAATTGCATCGTGAATCAGTGATAACACCGTGTCTCGTCCAAGGGTCGACGTGCGTCCCCCTGACAGTACGAGCAGATCCCTGGTTCGCGTCATACCGACATACAGCAATCGGCGCTGCTCGGCCTCTTCACGAGCCGAAATTTTTGGTTCAACCAGCAAGGCCCCAAGATTTGCACGATTCCCGACCCGAAGGCCGTATAATCGACTGGACCAATCATGCCCCAGCCTCGGTCCCTTACCTGGAACTCTGGACCCCTGGTGAAGGCCGGGCAGAATGACGACGGGGAATTCGAGCCCCTTGGCCTTGTGAATGGTCAAGACCCGGACAGCATCGGGCAATTCCTCAGCCAACGCACTTTCTGCTTCTTCCGGCTGGTCAGTCAACCTCGTCATCATCACATCTACAAAGCCCGCCAGCGTCATATGCGGTCGGTCTGAAAGTTCTTCGGCCAGAATGCGAATCTTCCGAAGATTCGCTACGGCCTGTTCACCATGCAGGGACGAAGCGGCCAGTTCCGGAACCGGCAAACGGTCGAATAGGAGATCGATTACGTCTGGCACCGGCCGTAGTTGGGCTGATTGTCTCAGCATTCTTAAGGCTTCATATAATTGTGCGAGTTCGAGTGCCTCTGGATGCTTGGAGGCAGCGAGGCGTTCAGGCCGGGTATAATCAAGACAGTTCAGCTGGGACAGATCCAGTAGACTCTGATCCGTGACGCCGCCAAGCGGAGACCGCAACACACCGACCAGTGCGATTCGATCGTACGGATCTTCGATCACCCGCAATATATTGACGAAATCGATGATTTCCTGGCGACGATAGAAATGTTTTTCGCCGTCGGTTACGTACTGGATGCCGTACCGCCGCAGTGCGTCGAGGTACTCCTGCGCCTGCGTCAGTTTCCTGAAGATCAAGGCGATATGTCCCGGCTGGAGTGGCACGGATCGGCCCTCCCGATCAACTACCGTGGCACTCGCTAAGAGCGTTTCACTGATCCATCGAGCCAGCGTTTCCGCCTCAGTGCGAGTGGCGGTCTCCGTATCGAACGCCTCTTCACCCTCATTGGGAGCAACCAGACGCAGCTGTACACCGGCCGTTGAGACCTCCGTCCTCCGGTCCGGCCGCATCACCAACCGTTCGTGGGCAGGCTGCACATGAGCTTCTGGAAGAAACAGACGGTCGAACAGGTCATTGACGACGTCCAAGACCATCATATCGCTCCGAAAGTTCGTGACAAGCGAGCAGGCTACGCCACCATCGTCCAGAATCTTCCGGACGACGCGCTCGAACGCTTCGATATCGGCCCGGCGGAACGAATAGATCGATTGCTTGGGATCACCGACGATGAACAGTTTGCCTGGTTCCAGGTCGATGTCCTGCCACGCAGTCTGTTGTTTCCCTGCGCGTTCCGCCAGATAGAGAATAATTTCGTATTGAACCGGGTCCGTATCCTGGAACTCGTCAACCAGAATCGCTCGATAGGTACATTTTATCCGCTCTCTTACGGTTGGACAGTCTCGTAGCAGCCTCTTGGCTCTGGCCAAAAGTCCATCGAAGGAAATCCAGCCCGATCTGAGAAAAGCGTCGCGCACTCGGGTCAGGACTGGTCGAAGCAAGTGAATCACGTTGTGAAAGTAGGACTGATCCACGGCGAGAAGCTGCTTGGCAAGCTTGATCATGATGACCGCTTCTTGAAAGACTTCCTTGTCCCACCCTGACGTGGCTTTCCCTGCATCCTTTCGGAGCAACGCTCGCACCTCGGGCCCCAAGGAGGTCAAACCAGTCAGGCCATGCTCCAACAGGAGTGACAAGCATTGAACCGTCGCGGACAGCATCTGCTCCGCCTTCAACTGTTTGTCCGACGATCTGGATGCCAGCAGGCCTGTTGCTCGCGAGTGAGCTGAAGCGATCCAGTCGCGCAGGGGCCCCTCAACGTGAGACATGTGCAGTTGGCGCTCGAGTGCGTCGAGGTCGATCAGTTCATTGGCCAGCAAGGTCGCCAATTGGTGAAGGTCGTCCAGGCTCGCTCCAGCCAAGACAGAACGCCAACGATCGTGCTGCATACCCTCCGGACCCAATTCGTCATCCAGCCAGCAATCCCACACCCCGTCGAACGTTTCCATAAACCGCGATCCATCATCCTCTTGAAATGACGGATCGAGGCCGGATTCAAGGGGGTGAAGCCGCAACAGATGCGCGGCTAGACTGTGGAGCGTTCCGATTTGCGCCTTTTCTAATTGCTCAAGAGCCTGTCGAGCCCTGGTGCTGATTTGAGTATCCGAGAGGTGGTACCGAAATCGGAAAGTTGCCAATTCAGCTTCGACCGATTGTTCTGCAAGCCTCATGAGCTCTCGGCGCAGTCGCAATTTCATCTCCGTGGCGGCCTTGTTGGTAAACGTGACCGCGATAATGTCTGTGACGCCCAGCGGATTGGGTTCCCGCATCAAGAGATTCAGGATACGGTTGACAAGGATCGTCGTTTTTCCGGTCCCGGCTCCCGCGACGACGACGACATTGCGATCCCACGTAGTCTCGGCCAAGAGACGCGACTCACTATCGGACAATCTAGATCGATCACTCATCCGCTACCTTCTGCTTTCTCACTTGTCGCAACACTCGAGCCTCTGGCGATCGGTAGGAGCGCCACCAGACCATGGCATCGTTTCGGCGGCAGGCTGAGGAATACGCACATTGATCGCAATAACCGTCAGGAAGGATGAAGAACTCCCCCCGTGCGATTCCTTCAACCAAGGTACGAATCGTCCGACGGATCGACGTTCCTATGTTGCCCTCAAGGACTGAGGTCTCGAACTTCGAGGGGACAATCGGCTTTTCCCAGTGTGGCCCAAGGTACAGAAACTGGACTTCAGAGGGCGCAGGCAATCCAGGAAGGTCCATCGAAGCATAGAACGGAGGCTGGAGGCGCACGCCTCGGACAGCCGCCGTGGTAAGATTGTGATCCAACGGCGCCATTTCAGGCCCCTGCTTATACTTGTAGTCCACCACACGCAGAGCGGGAGGGTCGGACCGCACGTCCACCCGATCGAGCTTCCCATGAATTTTCATGAGAACACACTGGTCATCCTGCAAGCGAAGACTTCCGTTTGCCGCCATTTCGAATGCATGCGGCCGGAAACCGGTTTTCCGATAATCCTCTTGATCCGAAGCAATCGCGCCGAAGACCAACTCAGCGACCTGTTCACGGGCCAGTGTCCAGAGCAAGGCCCGGCCGGTCCCTTGCGTGACCGCATAGGAATCAAAAACCTGCGATACGGCAACGGTCCCGATTACGCGAATATCCGCTTCTGCGACAGATGCTTCCGGCCAATGCAGCGCGACCAATTTCTCATAGGCGAGCCGGAGCGATTCATGGATGAACGTACCCATGGTGAGAGCAGGTAGCATGGTTCCTTGTATCTTCCGCACCGATTCAAGCCGCAATACCTCCTCTGCAAAGTACTGAAATGGACACCTGGCATACCGTTCCAAGGACGTCGGTGATATTCCATCCCGATCGAATGCTGAAAGCTTTTCCACACGGGGCTTTAGTAGTCCATCGAACGAACCGAGTTCCACCGACGCCCGTTCGATGATTTTCAAGGATGCGAGCCCCCGTTCAAACAAGCGGTGACTTAGCCCCAAAGCATTCATCAGAGGCAGAACCTCAACCCCTTGCAGAAGCCAACTCAGCGTTAACTCTTGTGCCGGCAGGATCTCTTGAATCGAGGGTACGGCTCGAATCCGAGCGGTCAAACGGCGCGGTACGGTTTCTTCCGGTCTCGTCACGAATCGACAATCACGCACGACTTCGTCGAGAAAGGATGAGGGCGCCAACACCCGGCCGTCTTCATCAGCTCGTTGATACGACAGACACAAGCGCTGGGTCGCCGAACCGATCAGTAGCTCGAACAGAAGCCGTTCTTCCTCATGACCTGAGAGTTTATCGTCGACCTTATAGCCCAACGTTGCCTGGAGCACAGCCCGTTGACGATCGCGAAGGAATGGATCCTCTCGAACCACGCGTGGGAAGATTTTATCGTTGAGACCGATGACAAACAGTGCGCGAAACGTCAGACCGCGGGCTGTCATGGCATCGAGAACTTGCACGCCCTGGTGTGGTTGGCTCTCGATGGGAATGGCGGTCTCGATCAACGCCTGGTTGAAGAGATCGACCCAATCCTCCCACCTGACGTCGCTGCCGAGGGGATCGACCTGGATCAATCGATCAAGAGCCAGTTTCACCAGAGAACCGATCGTCGGTTCGGGCTCATCGGAGGCAAGCGGAACAGTCAGACCCGGTACATGGAAATGCATCGTGGCCAACGCGCGAAAGGCATCAGTGAGGAGGCTGATCGATCCGTGCAATGGGAGAGCCCGGCAATCCCGGATTAACCGTGAGACACGCGACCAAAGAATGGCCAGTTGCACCGGATCGTCGATCGGACCCGTCCGATCCATGTCCTCAGGGTCCGCCCTGGAATCGTGAAGAATCGAGGCTGCCTTAGGAGCCGCTAGCCGGATCCATTCGCCTTCACCCTTGGTAATACCGAGCGTGGCGACCGCGTTGCGCCAACAATCCGGCCTGGCATGTAATTCCTGAGCCTCGCCCCGATAGAAGGAGGCTGTCACTACATCCACTACAGCCACATGATCAAAGTCGTTTACTGGCAATGAGGCCAAACGCAAGAGAGCCTTGGCCACTGGCTCCCGCAGGAGAGGCCGTTCAGCGGTGGAGACGAAAGGAACGAGATGACGATCGAACACCTGCTGGAGACAGGCACAATACGGCTCGAGAGTGCGTACCACCACCCCTATTTCGTCGAAGCGATACCCGTTCACCTCGACTAACGTCAGGATCTTTCGGCAGACGGTCGCCAACTCCTCATCGGCCCCTATGACGTTGAAAACAGTGAGCTCGACGCGAGTCGAAGAGGAGGTCCTTGCGTGGTTCCCACGATCTTCATGGCTGCCGGAATGAGGCAGAATGTGACGATCGAAAAACTGACGTGCGAACCCAAAAGCGGACCTGGATTCCAAGGGGAAATACAACGTCGTCGGCACCGTCTGTATGACCGCTTCGAAGAACGACAGTTGTACTTGCGTGAGATCGTAGAAACCGTAGTACAACACCCGCGTCATCCGTCGCAAAAAGGATGATCGGGACGGATTGGAATCGAGCGAAGCAGTCAGATCGTCTGGCGATCCGATGCCTAACGAACGACTGGCTTCTTCGACGGCGGCATGGAGCCTGAAGAGCGAGAGAAGCCAGGGCTGATCTTCTGGTTCGAAGATTCCATCAGCGACAGCGCCCAGCGCAATCGAGGGGGAGACCGCTGCATCCTTGAGATCGCGAATCGTAGCCCATAAGCCTTTCCACGTACCGGGTGATGGCGATATGGCATCCAAGGCCTCAAGCCCTGAGAGCTTGCGTTTCACGATATAATGGACCAATTGCCGAAAATAGAAGTCGTCAACGATCTGCAGCGGAATGTTCGTCGCTTGCCGGAACCTCGCCATCTCCTGGCTGAGCCGTAGCGTCAATTGATGGAACGTATAACAATGGATGTTCAGGAGTGGGAGATGTGACTCGACGGTCAGTCGGCGCTTCAGCCGTTCTGCCAGAGCGCTTGAGGGAACGATGAGAGCAATCGGGGCCAGAGCATCGGCGTCCTTGAGAACCCGTACATCGTCGACGAGAGCCTGCTCAAGATCGGGATGAATCGGCCCGGTGATGACTCGGAGCATCTAGCGCACGCTTCGTGACACTTGAGTGCGAACCGAAGGTTGCGAGGAAGAGGTCGTGTCCATTCTGTCTATGCCCGCCACGAGAGACAGGCAAAGAAGGACGCGACTACCCGGTTTCAGGACCTAACAGCTCCCCGTTACAATCCACACAGGCCCAGTCACCATCGATAAAGGACATCGGATCACCGCAAATCGGGCAATCCGGTGGGGGGCCTTTATCGAGGACCGGGAGGGGCGGCAGCTCGAAATCGTCATCGTCGGGGACCATGGAGCGAAGTTCCTTACTCCCGAGGTTTCATCTTCAATTGCAGCGCCTTTTCCGCGCTCTCTCGGCTCGGCACGCCGACGAAGGTCAGGCGCCCGTCGATAATCGTCGCCGGCACCGCTCGGACCGCATGACGATTCGCAAGATCTTGTCCGTCCTGAGTCGTAATATCGACCTCTCGATAGGAAAAGCTATATTTCACTCGCAATTGCTTCCACAGGCTCTTCGCCGACGGACAGGCCCCACAACTTGGTGACACAAGCAACGTAATGTTCGGCATCGAAAATCTCCAACGACTGGCGAATCATAACACCTCGAAGAATAACGGAGCAAGGCTGGTTCAGTCACAGGCAATATTCACCGCAGGATCACAAGACATGAGACCAAGTGGGGAAGGATGGAGATAGAGGGTGGAGGGATCCTGCGCTCCCATGCCTCGTGTGAGTGGTGGCTCCACCAGGCATGGCTGGCAAACTTCATCCGGCTGGTCCAACGGTCGTCCCGACGCCAGAGGTCTGCGACATGCCTGGCGCAGCTGCAGGAGGCTGAGGGGCCGGGACCGTCGTTGCTCCCCCAGTTCCCACATCGTGGACCGCCGGCTGCAGATTCGCCTGTGATTGATTCTGTGGGTTCGGCGGTGGCGTTTGGGCGACAGAGGGAGTGATGAACTGGCTCGCGAAAATTCCAGCTACCAGAGGAAGAGGCCGGATTTGGCTCATTTCCATTTCCGCGCAGCGTTCCCTCACTTCACGGAAAAACCCATGCGGCAGGAGGCGGCTACGCAGTTTCCACATTCCGCGCTATACTTTCTGTAGCATTCGTCTCATACGGTGTCATTTCGATCGACCACGCCGAGGAGGGGTTATGGGACAGACAGCCTCGTACTGTAGTGACTGTTATAACAAGGCCGGCAGAACCCAGGACGCCGACATCAAGGCTGCGGAAGGAGCCGGCAAGACCCCCATGACGACGCAAGGCACCTGCTGCAAATGCAATAAGGCTACCATCGTCGTCTATTATGACAAATAGGACGAGGTTCTAGTCCAGCCAATCCTTCTCTTTTAACTTTCGGGGCAGATACTTCTTCGTGAGATACTGAAAGTCCTTGTTGGCCAAGGCGTCGAGTTCGTACTTCAACCCGCTCGTAAGCATCCGCTTGATTTCCGTCTGCCAGGCAGGCTTCTGGAACCACTGATAGTTCATCAGTTCCTTGGCACGCGTGATGTCCTTCTCGTTGAGCTTGATGCCGACATTGCGGGGCAACTCGTACCGTTCAGGATCTGCACTCGAAAAACCGATGAATTTCGCCTTGGGGATGGCCATACGCTGACTCTCGAACGCTAAATTGATTGACCCCTGTTTGATCACTGAATAAATGTAGTAGCCCCAAGGATCGTTATCCACCAGGACATAGACCGGAAGCCGGTGTTCTTCGTGGAGCCGCCGAGCCAAGCGCCGGACCCCTCGAGGCGGTTGGCCATTACCCGTCAGTAACACGCAATTGTACCGCCGCCAGAATTTATCTTCTGAGAGGCGGTTCCACTGTGTCCCCTTTTCCACGAGCAACACGAAATCAGCCGTGCAGCGACGGATCTCCACATATTCCGGCTCAACAATCGAGGGCACCGAATAGCCGCCTTTTCCTAATTTGGCGCAATCGACACGGTCACCATCATCTCCGAGGACGAGGGGACCCACGACACTCCCGCCGTTTTCAGCCCGGACATGGAGCTCTTCTCGTAAGGCCTCTACCGACACCTCCAAATCCTCGATGACAGGGTCCGATTCATCCTGTGTATCGAAGGTATTCTCGTGCGAGTTTTTTATCGTATGCTTGGTCCGATAATAAATTTCTCTGAGCGACGTCGTGAGATCCGACCGCTGGAGCTCCGTTAACGCGTCCGCGACCAAGATCGTCTGCATGAACTTCTTCGTCATCCCCACGTTGAAAAACGAGCGCGCTTGTTTCTTGTTCCCCATTTCGATCATGCCCTTGCGCGGATTGAACGAGACGTTCGAGAGCGCACGAATGGGGATCGCCAACGTCGGGTCTTTCGAGCGGTTTGCCGCGCTGATGACCAGGTCGGCGAGGCCAATCAGCTTTTTTGCGACGGCACCATTGTGCCTGTGTTTAGTCTTCGTCATAGCGTGTTACTTCTTCCCTCTGACTTTGTGAACCTTGCGGGTCTTCTTCGTTATAACCCCCGTTCTCTTGCCGGATTGCGGCTCCCCAGAAAAGAGCGTGAGTTGTGCCGCCTTCCCCTTCGCAGCTTTACCCTGCTTGCCCGACTTCGCATCAGCTTTGCCTTTCGCCCCCCGTTCAATCGGTTTCTTAATGGGCAGTATATCGACATGGGGGGTATCAGCCTTTGGTGCTGCGTCCTGTGCGAGGGCTTCAGCAGTTTCCACGACTATCGACGCTTCCCCTTCAATCCCTTCTGGCGTAACGATGATCGAATCCGGCAAGCCTTCCGGTCCTCCACCGGTTTTTCCGAGCGCCTCGTCTGTCTTCATTCCACCAGTACGCGAGGTCGCAATTTTCTGCAACTGTGCCTTGAGTTTCTCCGTTTTCAGCGTCCCGCCCTTGAGTCGGTTACAGGCCTCAGCTACTTCCTCGATGTAGAGTTCAAATATATTGCGGCGCCGATACTCACCAGCCGCTCGCTCGCGCCGGCGCAAGAACAGCCCCAACCTTCGGCCGCATTCGCGAAGCGCAAGCGTGATCTCTTTCTGAATCTCATCGTAATCGGCGATGGCTTCCTTGCTTTCACTCGTAAAAGGAACCCACACTGAGGCCATATGGACGAAGATCACCATCGGCCCACCAGGCAGTGCGCCACGCGATTGCGTGACACCGTAATTTTTCCAGGTGGTGTTCAACACCGCCTTGAACGTTGAACAGGCGGATTGCTGGTAGAGCAGAGGCACACGGTTCGCATAGCGGATCACGCGGGCGAGTTCTGAATCTTCCTCCTCATGTTCGCCTTCTGCCTTGGGCATAACTGGCTGTTGGGGTGCCGTTTGGTCTTCCGGCCGGCTGCCATAAGCCAAGCCTGCTTCGATGATGAAAGGATTACCTCGATAGACGGCAGGCGGACGACTGACTGCTGTATAGAATTCCCCTTTGATCTGCTTATACAGACCCGACAGAATTGCCTGCTCGCCGATCGGAGCGAGACAGTTGGTGGGCGGCGCCATGATCTTGGTGGTTTGGATCGTCTTATAGAGCGTTTCAGCCACCTGCCCGTGAATGCCCCGCGGTCTGGTATTGGGCGAGAGCTTTGCCTGCTTGCACATCTCCACCGCGAGCGCCGGCGATACCCGGCAGAAATCCGACGCCAAAAATCCCGAGAGCGTGTGGCTCTTGGTGTCATGGAGCATCTTGAGAAACATGCCGAACTCGATACCGTACGGGTGGGGTTTAATTTCGCGTGGCGAGGGCGGTAATTCTTTATAGGTGCGCGGATAGGTCTTGGTCTCATTCTCCGGCGTCAGATAGACCAGCTTTACATGTGGATTGGCAATGAGCGTCTGCTCCAAATACTCGTCAACTGAGGCCCTGCCCTTCTGGTAACGACCCTCGACCTCGAGCGTGACCTGCGTGCCTCGCGGCTGATCCCATTCAACCTGTTTATTCTCGAATATGCGGGGCTCATTCTTCTTTGTGTCGATCTGTACTTCAAAGTAGTGCGCCGACGCCCTTGGTCCTGTACGAGAGATAATTTTCACCGGCTTCCCGGTAGTGATTTGCGCATACATGCCCGCTGCGGAGATACCGATCCCCTGCTGACCGCGACTCATGCGCAAGCGATGGAATTTTGATCCATAGAGGAGTTTGGCAAAAATTTTCGGGATTTGTTGACGGACGATCCCCGGCCCGTTATCGCCAACTGTAATCCGAAACCTCGTTGCCTGGCTCACCGGCGGAGGTGTTTCGCCGGTCGCAGCGACTTCGAGCTTGACCAGAATATCCGGCAAAATACCGGCCTCTTCACAGGCATCTAGTGCATTATCAACCGCCTCTTTTACACAGGTGAGAAGTGCCTTCCGCGGATTATCGAATCCGAGCAGATGCCGATTCTTGGTAAAAAATTCAGAAACAGAAATTTCCCGCTGCCGCGCACCCATTTCCACGGCGGTCACCGCTTGTGGAAGATTCGCGCGAGCTTTCTTCGGCTCGACCGATTCGCTAGCGGATATTGGTGATGTGGATTTCGAATGAGCGAGAGCGGCTTGAGATCTGGCCATTCACCCTCTTAGGAATCAGCGCGGATAAATTGCGCAGCATTGTACACAGATTGATGAGCAGAGTGAACCATCAGCAAAACAATATTGTGTTCGTTGTATGAAGTTGATGAGTGGTGAGAATTATGGGTGGGAGGAGCACGCACCTAACCGAGGACGATCAGGTACGGCGGAGATCGCGGGAGGACTTTAGGCTTCCCAGTACAAGCTGGTCCTGCACACCATCCTCAGCGCTCGATCCCCTGATGAACCATATTCCCTCGGGGCGTTTTCTCCTCCCACAAGCTCACGATAGCCCCCTACCTCGAGCGAGTCAAGCTTTCGTTGTTGTCGACTCTGGAGACTCCCCTTGTGGGAGCTTGACGAAGAGGCCTACAATTTGTCACAAGCAATCCGTCCGACGATCCGCCACCCTCACCAAGGAGGTACGTTATGCCAACCTACGTCAGCCTCGTGAAATTCACCCAGCATGGCCTTCAAACTATGAAGGACAAGGGAATCGAGCGAGCCGAGATGGTGAAGGAAAACGCGCACGCGCTCGGCGGCAAGCTGGTCCAGGCCTACTACTGTCTCGGAGAGTATGACGTCGTCGCGGTCTGGGAATTTCCTGACAACAAAACAGCCATGAAGGCGGCTGTGTTGAACGCGGCGATCGGCCACATTCAGATTACGACTATGCCGGCAGTCGGTCGGGACGAATGGAAAAAGCTTCTACAGGAGACTCTGGGGAAAAGACGATGACACAGTGATGCAGAGCTTTCTCTTCGGCACGGGATTGCTCGTCGGTCCCGTGCCGAGCTACACATGCCTAAACAAATGTGGAACCTGTTGCGCTAGCGAAGTTTGAGGACTTTCCCGTCAAGCTTCGTATCGGCGAGGAACCGTTCGAAGTTCCTGTCATAAAGGTCATTCAACAATTCTTCGGCGTCATCGGGATCAAACCAGAAGACGGTGTCGCTGCCAACCCCTGAGACGGTCTCGCGGACCTTACTGCCATCGGCGGCGTTGTCCGCCTGAAGGACCATCTTGTTCCGCCCGGTCAGGGCAGTATGGGCAATCCCGCTCTTGGCATCGACGGCGACTTCGAGCAGTTTGCCCGTAATCGTAATGTCGGCCCCGGAGCCGCTGCTGGCGAACGCCGCTTGCCACCCTTTCTGCTTTAAGTAGTCTGCAAAAGCACGGGCACTCGCCTCTCCTACTGTGCCACTCGGCAAGGCGAAGGTGCTTTCCCCACCCCAGAGATGCTGACGAGTCCCGAGCTTCGACCGATCGATCCGGTCATCCTGGAATGGAACAACAGCCACCTTTACGGCCGGGGCAGCCGGAGGCTTCGCTTCCGTAGCGGGCTTGGTGCTGATCTTCACGTCTATCTTCTCACCTTGAGCAGCACAGCCGCTGATGACGACAGAAGTAAGTACGCAGACGCCGATGAGTAAATTCCTCTTCACGTGTTCCTCCTTGCGATAACGTGACAGGTATCCTCCGACTTGTTGGCAAGCTGACGGTCACTTTGCGACGAAATGTGCGCGTCGGTTCCGCTGATAACAACTTTCTGTTTGTTCAT
Source organism: Nitrospiraceae bacterium (assembly GCA_035623075.1). NCBI lineage: Bacteria > Pseudomonadati > Nitrospirota > Nitrospiria > Nitrospirales > Nitrospiraceae > Nitrospiraceae bacterium. The sequence continues at coordinate 32,429 of DASPUC010000043.1, forward strand.
TACAGACCGGCCTGTTTTCTCCATAGCTGATGATCTGCAACTGTGAACCGGTTGTGCCGAGATCTTCGAGATAGCGCTTCGCAGACCGCGCACGCTTTTCACCAAGGACCAGATTGTAGGCCTGTGTGCCCCGCTCATCGCAATGGCCCTCGATAAGCACGTTTTGGCCTTTATGCGCACGGATCCACCGCGCATTCTGCTCCATCGCCTGTACCCCGTCGGCTCGCACGGTAAACCGATCGTAATCGAAGAAGATGTCCTGTAGTTCGCTCCCCCCTGGTCCTCCTGCCATCCCGCCACCTCCAGGACCGCCACCGGGTACCCCTGCTTGCCCTTGACCGCCAGGAGTAGCGCGAGCAGCCTCCATCCCGCCCGGCGTCGCCGGTCCGCCCGCCGCGGCCGGTGTCGATGGCGCAGCCGCGATTGGCTCAGGTTTGATCCGTTCGGAAGCTGTGTCTCCGGACGAGGACGTGACTTTCTTGCCGCACCCGACGGCGAGCATGAGCGCTACAACGCTGAGAGATAGAACGGAGCTGATGTTTACCCATCGTTTCACAGGTTACCCTCCTTTTGCCGGCCCATTCGGCCGGACCCCAATGAAAATCGATGCTGGATGATGGAATACCCCTTTTGGACCGCGAAATCAACCCACTTTCTTTCAACGTGGGTGGGTTGCATCCCTGGCACGTTTTCGCTACGGTACGACCGATGATTCTCCCCGGCATTTCTCGCACGCATGGGTTGTTGCTTGCCGGTGTCAGCGGAATTCTCCTTCCCTTCTGCTTTCCTAGGTTCGATTTCAGCCTGTTGCCTTGGATTGCGTTGATCCCCCTCCACTTCGCGATTGAGGGAAGGCGAAAATCCCAGGCCTTCTGGACCGGCTGGTTGGCTGGCACGATCGGCTTTACCGGCATTATGGCCTGGGTTGTGACCGCGATGCACCTCTATGGCAAGGTACCTCTTGCGATCAGCTATGCCATTCTATTGTTGCTTGCCGCCTACCTGGGTCTCTACGTCGGCATCTACGGGGCAGGCCTGGTCTGGTTTCGCGGCCTCATCCCTCGATACGGTCTGTTCCTCGCACCATGTCTCTGGGTAAGCTTGGAGCTGCTGCGCACCCATTTACTCAGTGGATTACCGTGGGCATTACTCGGCTATTCGCAATATCGGCAGATTGACCTGATTCAGTTCGCCGACCATACCGGCGTCTACGGAGTTTCGTTCGTCATCGTGTTGGTAAATGTGGCACTCGCCGAACTGATGCTCTGGCTCATGCCGCTTTTTCGAGGATTTCGTCCTGCGGCCTTGCCCTGGGAACTCATGACCGCTGCTGCCCTACTTTTGATACTGGCATGGAGCTATGGACTCTGGCTGTCGACTGGTACGCCGTTATCCGACGTGGCCCGCACCTCGCTCTCGGTGGGGGTGGAGCAACCTAACATCGATCAGGCTGTGAAATGGGATACGGCTTATCGCGAGGAAACCCTCCGGCGATACGAAAATCTGATGGCCAGGCTGGATACTTCCTCTGATCTCGTGGTCTGGCCGGAAGCCGCCACTCCGTTCCTGTTCGAACGGGAGCCGGAATATCAGCTGCGACTGATCGCACTGGCTGATCGGGCTCACGCCTCCCTGCTGTTTGGAAGCCCTGCGCTCCGGTACTACCCCGATCGACGTCCCTATCTCTTGAACAGCGCCTTTCTCCTGTCTCCCGAGGGTCACCTGGTCGGTCGATACGACAAGCAACACCTCGTGCCGTTCGGGGAATACATTCCCTTGAAATCGTCACTGTTGTTTTTTCTTGATAAGTTGGTCGAGGGGATCGGAGACTTTGAGCCGGGTCCCGGCCCGACGATTCTGTCGGTACACCCACAATCACGTTCGAGCGGGCCAACGAGTGAGACTTCGTCCGTTAAACCGGTGAAGTTTGGGGTGCTGATTTGCTACGAGGTAATTTTCCCAGACTTGGTCCGACGCCTGGCGGCGAATGGTGCCGAATTCTTTGTAACCATCACGAACGATGCGTGGTTCGGCGACTCGTCGGCGCCGGCGCAACATTTTTCCATGGTGGTCTTCCGGTCAGTGGAAAACCACTTGTCCTTTGCCCGTTCGGCGAATACCGGGATCTCGGGGTTCATCGATCCGTTCGGCCGTATCGTCGAAGCAACTCCCATCTTTACGGAACAGACGTTACAGGGGCGTCTTCAAACGTGGGCCCCCCGGACTTTTTACAGCCGCCATGGCGATGTGTTTGCTTACGGCTGTGTTATACTCTGCGCGCTCGTGTGGCTGTACGGGATCTTTCGGGCAAAAGGCCCGGAGCACGGGACCGTGGCTGCCACACCGGTTTAAGGCGAAAGGATTCGTCCATGCTGGATGAGATACGGCTTCGCATTCGAGCGGTCGGCGATCAAGTTTCGGAACTCCGGGGGCATCTTTGACCTCGCCCGCATGACGACCGAGCTCACCCAATTGGAAGGTCAAACCGCACAGCCGGAATTCTGGAGCAACGCCCAGGCCGCCGCTCGAATCAGTCGCAAGAAGGCGGCACTCGAACGGGAGATCCAACAGTGGCGCGACATCGAGAGCAAATTGAGCGATCTCGGGGCGCTGCTGGAACTGGCCGAAGAAAGCGGCGATCCCTCGCTTGAACGAGAACTTGCCACCGAACTGAATCAGTTTGAACCAAGGCTGGCGTCCCTTCGTGTGGAATTGCTCCTCTCCGGCGAATTGGACCCCAACAACGCGATCTTGGCCATTCATCCAGGCGCCGGTGGCACGGAATCACAAGACTGGGCACAGATGCTTCTTCGCATGTATGTGCGATGGGCCGAGCGTAAGAAGTTCAAAGTCGAAACCCTCGATCTGCTCTCCGGCGAAGAGGCGGGTGTGAAAAGTGTCACCCTCTCGATCACGGGACCCTATGCCTATGGATATCTCAAAGCCGAGGCGGGCGTCCATCGGCTCGTACGGATATCACCGTTTGATGCGAATAAGAGGCGGCACACATCGTTCGCATCGGTATTTGTGTACCCGGAAATCAATGAAGATGTCGACGTCGTGATCGAAGATAAGGACCTCAAGATCGATACGTTCCGGGCCGGCGGCGCCGGCGGCCAGAACGTCAATAAGGTTGAGACGGCGATCCGCATTACGCACCTCCCAACCGGCATCGTGGTCCAATGTCAGAACGAACGGTCCCAGCTCCAGAATCGCAACGGTGCGATGAAGATCCTCAAAGCGCGTCTCTATGAACTGGAGCAGAAGAAAAAAGAAGCGGAGTTCAACGCCATTGTCGGAGAAAAGAAAGACATTGCCTGGGGAAGCCAGATCCGGTCCTATGTATTTCAACCCTATCAGATGGTGAAGGATCACCGCACCGGTTACGAAGTGGGAAACGTGGCCTCGGTCATGGATGGCGATGTGGATGGGTTCATCGAGGCCTATTTGAAGATGAAGCTCACGAAAGGAAGCACTCAGCTGTCAGCCATCAGTGAACCCGACGACCTTTAAATACTGAAGGCTGATAGCGAAGACCCCTCTGCCATTTGTATGGACGAACTCAACGAACAACGTCAGCAACGGATGAAGAAGCTCGGTCACTTACGCGAAGCTGGCGTTGCCCCCTACGGCACCAGGTTTGAAGTGAAGGACCGGGCCGGGCAACTCATCAGGCGGCATGGCGAGAAAACGAAAGAAGTATTGGAGCAAGAAAAGGTCTCGTGTACCGTGGCCGGTCGAGTCGTGGCCTTGCGGCGCTTCGGTAAAGCCGGCTTTGCAGTGTTGCAGGACGGATCCGATCGATTGCAAGTGTATCTGAAGAAGGATCATTTATCGGAGCGGGCCTACACAATCTCTGAACAGCTCGATCTGGGAGATTGGATCGGCGTTACTGGCACGCTCTTTCGGACGAAAACCAATGAATTCACCGTGGAAGTTCATGAGCTCACATTTTTGAGCAAAGCCCTGCGACCACTGCCGGAGAAGTGGCACGGCTTGACCGACGTCGAGACTCGATATCGGCAACGCTATGTGGATTTGATCGCCAATCCGGAGGTCCATGGAATTTTTGAGGTCCGCAGCAAAATCATCGCCGGGGTTCGGTCGTTCCTCGTCGAGCGAGGATTTCTCGAAGTTGAAACACCCATGATGCACCCGATTCCCGGTGGAGCGGCCGCCAAACCATTCGTCACCCATCACAATGCCCTCGGCGTCGATCTCTACCTTCGCATTGCGCCGGAACTGTACTTGAAACGATTGATCGTCGGAGGGTTTCCGCGTGTCTTCGAAATCAATCGGAATTTTCGGAACGAGGGCATTTCGACGATCCATAACCCAGAATTCACGATGCTCGAATTCTACGTCTCCTACGCGGATTATCAGGACCTGATCATTTTGACGGAAGAACTCATTGCTGCATTGGCCACGCAGATCCTTGGTACGACCAAGATCGCGTATCAAGGAAAGGAAATCGACTTGGCGCCGCCCTGGCGGCGCTGGTCCTACCATCAAGCGGTTCTCGAGGTCAATGGATTGGATCCGTCGGTGCTCCTCGATAGGGAGAAGACCATCAGAGCTGCGGAACAGTTGAGTGTCCCGCTCGATCCGAAATGGCCCCTCTTCAACATCATCAACGAGATCTTTGAAGAAACGGTCGAGCCGAACCTCGTTCAGCCGACCTTCATTACCGACTACCCGATTGAAATTTCTCCGCTAGCGAGACGGAAGGATTCTAACCCGGCGCTCACGGATCGCTTCGAGCTGTACATCGCGGGACGTGAGATCGCCAACGCGTTTTCGGAGCTGAATGACCCGCTTGATCAACGGGAACGATTCGAGGGACAAGCAGCGCAACGAGCGGCCGGAGACGAAGAGGCACATCGTGTCGATGAAGACTTCCTCCGTGCTCTCGAATATGGCATGCCGCCGACGGCGGGCGAGGGGATCGGCATCGACCGCCTCATCATGCTGTTCACCGACCAGGCGTCCATTCGAGACGTCGTCCTTTTTCCTCAACTGAGGCCGGAGAAATAGTTCCGCATGCCTCTCCCCTACGAAATTTTCGTCGGCCTTCGTTACCTGCGCGCCAAACGGCGGAATCGAACCATCTCACTGAATACGTTTGTCTCAATCGCCGGTATTACTCTCGGCGTTGCCGCTCTGATCGGAACCGTGGGCATTATGACCGGGTTCAAGGAAGATATTCAGGCCAAGATATTGGGCACCACCGCTCATATCATCGTGCAGGATCGGATGAAAGACGGGATGACTGATTACGACTCTGTCGCCGACAAGGTTCAGCAGGTCCCGGATGTGGTTGCAGCAACGCCGTTTGTGCTGAAACAGGTGCTACTGACGTCCCAGACCGGTGTGCAAGGGATTGTGATTCGCGGCATCGATCCGAAACGAGAAGGCAATGTAACCGAACTCGCGAAGAATCTTGCCGCAGGCACCTTGAATGACTTGCAGACGCCCATCAAGGTCAAACAGTCTCCCCCAGACGATCCGACCGGCCCTCCGGTCGAGACCGAAAAACCCGGCATCATTCTCGGGAAGGAGCTTGCGCTGCGACTGGGAGTCTTCATGGGTGATACGGTTAACGTCGTCTCTCCGCCTGCCGGTCCCATCAGTGCGATGGGAATGGTGCCAAAGATCAGAACGTTTGCAGTCGCAGGGATTTTCCAATCCGGCATGTATGAATACGACTCGTCGTTAGCCTATATCGACCTCGGTGAGGCGCAGAAGTTTTTTAACCTTGGTGCGACCGCCACGGGCGTTGAAATCAAGGTGACCGATGTGTTCCACGCCGCAGACATTGCCCGTTCGGTTGAACAGTCGCTCGGATTTGCCTATGGGGCCAGAGACTGGATGCAAATGAACCGCAACTTATTTTCCGCATTGAAGCTCGAGAAAACGATGATGTTTTTGCTCTTAGTCCTGATCACCATCGTGGCTTCGTTCAATATCGTCAGCACCCTGACGATGATCGTAACGGAGAAGCAGAAGGAAATTGCCATCCTGAAAGCGATGGGCGCGACGAGCACCAGTATCCGCCGCATCTTCATGCTGAACGGCTTGATCATCGGTCTGACCGGTACGAGCATCGGAATTCCGCTTGGCTACGCGTTCCTCTGGCTGATTCAGACCTTTTGGACCTTCGACCCGACCGTTTATTATATTTCTCGCATTCCCGTTCATGTTCTGGCCTCTGACGTTCTGCTCGTTGCTGGGTCGGCCATCCTGATCAGCTTTTTCGCCACAGTCTTCCCCTCCCGCCAAGCTGCCAGGCTGGGACCGGCGGCGGCCCTGCGATATGAGTAACCAACTGAACAGCCAGCCCCCAGCCGATTGCCATGATCGATGGCTGCAGGCCAGGCGCTGGTGGTCACGGTTATGATCACGATCAACGACCTGTACAAAACCTTTAAGATAGGCGAGCACGATTTGACCGTGCTTAACGGCATCAACCTGACAATCCGGCGAGGTGAGCTGCTTGCCATCATGGGTGCATCAGGAGCCGGAAAGAGTACCCTCCTGCACATCATCGGCATGTTGGAACGCCCCACACGAGGAACGGTAACGTTTGACGAACACAATTTGTTTCAGCTTTCTGAGTCAGCACAGGCGGAGTTTCGCAATAAGCGGATCGGGTTTGTGTTTCAGTTTCATCACCTGCTGCCGGAATTCACAGCTCTTGAGAACGCCTGCATGCCGGCTTTGATACAACGACGGTCACCGGCCGACGTCCAAGCTGATGCCGTAGCGTTGTTGACCGAGGTAGGATTGGGCGAACGTCTGTATCACAAACCCGGCGAATTGTCCGGCGGCGAACAACAACGAGTCGCCGTCGCACGGGCCTTGATACAGAAACCGGACTTGGTGCTGGCCGACGAACCGACTGGCAATTTGGACACTCACACAGGGGAAGCCCTCTTTGCGTTGATGCGAGATCTCAATAAATCGCGTGGAACCACGTTCGTCATCGTGACCCACAACGAAAAGCTTTCCGCCCAGTCCGATCGTATCGTATACATGCAGGACGGTCAGATCGTCTAACTCTTGACGGTACTCGATCCCTCCAATAGACTCAGCAAAAGACCCGATCCTTCAGGGAGGACGTTTTTTCATGCGTATCCTTACGGCTCTGCAGGCAGCGGCAGCCGTCATGGTCGTGGGTCTATCCGGGCAAGCATTCGCCGTCGAATTCGTTACCGTAGGTCCCCGCGCGGCAGGCATGGGTGGTGCTGGAGTGGCGGTCACGACCGACGCCTATGCGACCTATTGGAACCCGGCCGGCTTGGCGATGGTCAAATCCTTGGACATTCGAATTCAAGCGACGGCTCAAGTGACCGGACGTGACAATATCTTCAACGCGCTGGATGATTTAAAAGACTTTAACCCCAATGACACATCAGCGGCCAATCAGGCGAAGGCTCAGAGTATCGCGAATCAAATCAATCAACCTGGGGCCACCGTCTCAGGACTTGGTGCAGGCGGCATCTACGTGAAAGGACATTTCGGCGAGCATGCATTTGGATTCAACGTCTCCGATGTCGCGACGTCGGGAGGATTCGTGACCTCACCGATACAGGTGACGACGGGCGGCGGGCAGGTTAATTTGGCCGGCCAGATGACGTTACGGGGATTGCAGGTCGGGCAGGCAGCATTTTCCTATGCCTATGCCTTTGCAGATAAGACTTTTGCCATAGGTGTCACGGGCAAGATTCTTCAAGGTTGGGCCTACAACAATCCGACCAACCTGCAAGGTGGGGCGAACCCGGATCTTCTGAGCAATTTTGGTAAGGCGAAGATTTCGACCGCCTATGGCGTCGATCTCGGCGCCATGTATCGCCCTTCTTCGTGGTTGCGATTTGGGGTGGTCGCCAAAGACATCAATCAACCGAGTTTCGACGCGCCGGGCGGACAGGAGTACAAACTGACGCCCCAGGTCCGCGGCGGTGTGGCGGTCAATCCCTGGTCGACGATGACCATTACTGCTGATATGGACATCACCTCCAACCAGACACTGGTGCCGCGATTGAAGAGCCAGGTCTTGAGCCTCGGCATGGAACAAACGCTTCTATCTGAATTTCTGTCCCTCAGGATCGGAACATATAAGAACGTTCAAGACGCAGGATCCATCTTTACCCCGACCGCCGGACTCGGGTTTCGAATCTACTCCTTCCGCCTGGACCTCGCGGGCGGGTACGATTTTGATAAAGGAGGTGCGATCGCCTCCGGTGCTCTTGCATGGACGTTCTAATGGTATACTGACCGAATGACCTTCACCGTCCATCGTACAGATTTACGGATCGCTCTCGGCTTCTTCTTATTGACCAGCGCCGGTTGTGGAGGTCTGCAAGAAGTCTGGGAGGGACCTGGAGCGAGGGTGTTTCGCCCCCAGGCGATCGCCGTACTTCCACCGATGGCGAGTCAATACGACAGTGCCCGTGAGGACATCCAAGAAGTCATCGCCTCAGCCCTCAACCGTATCGCCCATATCGAACGCGTAGTGGCTCCCGAACAAGTGACCGATGTCTTTCAAGGGTCGAAAGAAGCATTTGATGCCTTAGTGTTTTATTTTTCTCGCCTCGAAATGACCGGTCAATCAGATAAGGAATCGGCGGTGAAGCTTGGGAAAGCCCTGAACGTCGATTCGTTTCTGGTTGTTCGGGTGAATTCCTGGGAGTACGTCAGGAAAGAGGGCGACAACGCCGGCCGCGTGGGACTCAGCCTCCGGCTAATCGATGCGACGAATGGGACGACGGTCTGGAAAGCTCGCCACGAACGGTCTAGCAGTTATATGTTCATGAAACCAAACTTGAAGGATGTCGCCAGGGATCTTGTCGACGAAATGATCAAACAGATGCCCCCACAACCGAAACACTAGCCGCTTCTCCGAGTCGTCCCCCCTCACGAATCTCAAGCGTGGCCCTCTCCAGCCAACGTAGTAGTAACTTCTGTCGATGAAAAGCTCGGGAAAGAAATGCGTTAACGGCTTGTCGCGAATGAAGATGAAACCATCGCGGCTTTCAGGGATTTTACAAAAGCTCCTACTTGAACCGCCATCCCCCTGTCTTGTTGATGTGCGGCAATCCGTTTGACGATCGCGCTACCCACGATGACTCCGTCGGCAATCGCACCCACCTTGGCTGCATCGTCAGGCGTCGCCACCCCGAACCCCACCGCTACCGGTATCGTTGAAATCTTTCTGATCTTCTCGACGTTGGCTCGGACATCGGTGAGGTTGCTGAGTGTCGCCCCCGTGATCCCGGTAAGGGACACATAATACACAAAGCCCTGCGATCGACGGACGACATAGGAGCGGCGTTCTGCTGTGCTCGTCGGCGCCACGAGAAAAATCAGCTGCAAGCCGGTCTCAGCGGCTGGCTCTTCGAGGGGGCCTGCTTCATCCGGCGGCATGTCCGGGACAATCACACCATCGACGCCGGCAGCCACCGCTTCCCGGCAGAACCGCTCCGGTCCAAACGCATGGATCGTGTTATAATAGGCCATGAAGATAAGCGGGATCTGGGTTTTGTTTCGAAGCGTCTTCACCATCGGAAGGATCTTGCGCAGCGATGCACCGTTCCGAAGCGCCCGTTCCGCCGCCCGTTGAATGACAGGACCATCAGCAATCGGATCCGAGAACGGAACGCCAAGCTCAATCATATCGGCTCCGGCCTGCTCCAATTCCAACACCAGGCGTTCCGTGTCGTGTAACGTCGGATCGCCAGCCATGATGTAGGCGATCAACGCTTTACCGTTACGGCCCCGCAGTCCTGCAAATGTTCGATCCAATCGTGACGTCACAATGTAATCCCTCTCATTCTCGCGACCTGCTGGACGTCCTTGTCACCTCGACCGGAGAGGTTGACGATCATCACGTGATGTTTCTTCATGGTTGGTGCGATCTTCATGATGTGCGCGATGGCGTGCGCACTCTCAAGCGCAGGCACGATCCCTTCTTCCCGTGAGAGCAGATCGAAGGCCGCGAGGGCTTCGTCGTCGGTGGCGGAGGTGTATTCTGCCCGGCCCTCATCACGCAAATAGCTGTGCTCGGGACCGACCGCCGCATAATCCAGCCCCGCCGACACGGAATGGGTGAGGTTGATCTGTCCGTCGTCGTCCTGGAGGAGGTAGGTCATCGTGCCTTGCAGCACACCGGGTTTTCCACCTGCAAATCGTGCAGCGTGTTTTCCGCTGGCAATGCCGAGCCCGCCGGCTTCAACGCCGATCATCTTGACCTTTTTATCGTCACGGAAGGCGTGAAACAGGCCCATCGCGTTGCTGCCGCCACCCACACAGGCGACAAGGCTGTCCGGCAGGCGTCCCTCGGCGGCAAGGATTTGCTTCCGGGCTTCACGCCCGATGACAGATTGAAAATCGCGAATCATCATGGGATAGGGATGAGCGCCCAGCACAGAACCGAGAATGTAGTGCGTGGAACGGACGTTCGTCGTCCAATCCCGCATGGCTTCGCTGATCGCGTCTTTGAGCGTCCGACTGCCGGCATCCACTCCAGTCACCGTTGCTCCCAGGAGACGCATGCGGAAGACGTTGAGTGCTTGTCGCTGCATATCCTCGGTCCCCATATAAATTTCACACTGCAGACCAAACATTGCCGCCACAGTTGCCGTCGCCACACCATGCTGACCGGCACCGGTCTCGGCAATGACCCGTGGTTTCTTCATCCGTTTAGCGAGGAGCGCTTGGCCGATTGCGTTGTTGATCTTGTGAGCTCCCGTATGACAGAGATCCTCGCGCTTCAGATAGATTTTTGCGCCGCCTAATTTCTTCGTCAGGCGCTCTGCAAAGTAGAGCGGAGTCGGACGGCCGGCGTACTGCTTCAAATAGCCGGCAAATTCCTCCTGGAACCGGCGATCCTTGGCAGCCTTCACATATTCCCGTTCCAATTCGAGGAGGGCTGGCATTAAGGTTTCGGGGACGTACCGGCCCCCGTACAATCCGAATCGCCCTCGTTTGTCAGGAACAGTAGCCATAGAACTCTCTGTGAAGATGCAAATAATTAGTATAGACGGGGCTGTTACGGGGACACAACCTTCACCGCACGGAGAAAGGCTCGAACCTTCTCGTGATCCTTCTTGCCCGGAGCGACCTCAACCCCACTGCTGACATCCACCCCATACGGCTGCACCGCTCGAAGAGCCTGACCCACATTCTCCGGTGTGAGACCTCCCGCCAGAACAACCGTCGCTGCTTGGGCAACCTCCCTGGCCAAGCCCCAATCGATAACCTGACCGGTCCCCCCGTAGGCCTCATCGCAAAACGCGTCGAGGACGAAGCCCCGCACCCCGGCTCTCCCTTGATATTCCGCAAAGGAAAGGAACGTGCTTCGGTCCTTCACCCGTAGCGCCTTCAGCACAGGACGACTCAATTCGCGACAGTACGTCGCGGTTTCCTCCCCGTGGAGCTGGGCGAGTGCCAGGCCACACGTGTCCATGACATCGCGCACAACCTTGATTTCCTCGTTGACGAAAACTCCGACCGGCACCACGAACGGCGGCAACTGGGCAACGATCCGTTGAATCATTATCGGTTCGACGTATCGAGGGCTTTTTCGATAGAGAATGAAGCCGAGCGCATCAGCCCCTGCCGCTACTGCAACCAAGGCATCCTCGATGTTCGTAATTCCGCAAATTTTTGCTCGATATGACACGGCTATTTCGACTTTCTCCAGCTATAACTCTGATGTGGTCGGAGTCCTTTTCTCCGCTCCACAAAGCTCCTGGATTCTCGCGCCAATATCGTCGGCACGAATCAAGGATTCGCCCACGAGCATTGCGTGGACGCCAGCTTCGAGAAGCCTGATGACGTCGTCCCGCTTATGAATGCCGCTTTCGCTCACGATCAATCTATCCTTGGGGACACGTTTGGCCAGTCGCGACGTGACACCCAGATCCGTAGAAAATGTCTTGAGGTCACGATTATTGATTCCTATCAACCGTCCATCGGGAATCCGTTCAAGAACCGTATCGAGTTCGCGCTCATGATGCACTTCAAACAACGTGTCCATGCCGAGTTCTTTGGTCAACGCGTGATAATCGATTAACTGTTCCCGTTCGAGTGCGGCAACGATCAAGAGCACCGCGTCGGCACCGTAGGCACGAGCTTCATAAAACTGCACCTCTCCGACCATGAATTCCTTGTTGAGCACGGGCAGCGGAATTGCCTGCTTGATCTCTCGCAGATATTCAAGGTTCCCTTGAAAAAACTCCCTGTCGGTTAGGACGGATAAGGCCGAGGCTCCATGGGTATAGAACGACTTGGCGATTCCAAGATAATCAAACCTCTCCTCAAATTCCGGTCTGAGAAGCCCTAAACTTGGTGATGCTTTCTTGACCTCGGCGATAAGGGCTGGGCAGCTGGTCGTTTTAGTAGCATCTAGGGCCACCGCAAACCCCAGGGCACGCGGCAAATCCCTGATCCGACCGGTGAGTTCGGCCAAGTACCCACGGCTCTGCTTGTGTCGAAGCTCGGCCTTCTTGTGCTCGAGAATACGATCCAGAATCATGTGCTTGCCGGGCTCGTGGCGAGGGGCAAGTGGCCAGAGCTTGAATCTCCCTAAGCCCCTTGCCTCGAACCTCAAACCTTTCTATTTATTCGTATAGGCAACGAGACGTTCTAGTTTCTCTGCGGCGGCTCCGGAGTCGATCGTCTGAGCGGCCAGACGAAACCCTTCCTGAAGCGATTTTGCCTTGCGTCCAGCGACCAGCGCAGGAGCTGCATTCAGACACACGATGTCCCGCTTCGGTCCCTTCCGCCCCCGCAGAATGTCGCGTGTGATCTCCGCGTTGTCTGGTGGATATCCACCAGCGAGATCCTTCAAGCGCACACGAGACAGCCCGAACTCCTGAGGATCCAGCACGTAACTGGATAGGACGCCCTGCTTACCCTCCGACACCATGGTTCTGTCGGTCATTGTAATCTCGTCGAGCCCATCCAAGCCGTGCACGACGAAGCAATGCCGTGATCCCAGTTGTAGGAGAACTTTCCCCACGAGTTCGGTGAGTGTTCCATCGAATACGCCAAGCACTTGGATGGTCGCGCCGGCTGGATTCGTCAGTGGTCCGAGAATGTTGAGCATCGTCCGGATTCCGATCTCCTGTCGTGGCCCAGCGCAATGTTTCATGGCGCCGTGATACAGAGGCGCAAAGAGGAATCCGATTCCGACCTCATTGATGCAATCGGCCACGCGCTCAGTCGATAGATCAATTTTGACGCCTAAGGCGGCCAAGACGTCAGCGCTCCCCGATTTGGATGAGACCGACGTATTCCCGTGCTTCGCAACGGTGAGACCAGCGCCGGCAACGACAAGTGCCGTCGTCGTCGAAATATTGAAGGTATGGGCTCCGTCTCCTCCAGTGCCACAAGTATCCACGACATCGGGATCTCCGACGGCAATTCGAACGGCACGTGCTCGCATCGCTCTCACAGACCCGACGATTTCCTCCGCAGTTTCACCCTTGAGACGAAGCCCCATCAGATACGCAGCAATCTGGGCTGGCTTGGCCGCGCCATCCATGATTTCGGCCATCACTTCTTCGGCTTCTTTGTCTGTAAGGGAAATGCGATCGGCCAGTTTTGCAATGGCGTCTTTGATCATGATCAGCAGCTATCAGCCCTCAGCTATCAGCTGGCAGCGATCAGTTCCGCCGTAGATCCACTGGCCGAAAGCCGACCGCTCATTGCTGATGGCTACAATGTAAAAAATTCCGTAGGAGGTCCTTGCCGACCGTCGTCAGAATTGATTCCGGATGGAACTGCACGCCTTCAATACCGAACGATCGATGCCGAATCCCCATGATTTCTCCCTCAGCCGTTTCGGCTGAAATGTCAAAGCAGGACGGGAGCGTCGAGCGGTTGACGATGAGGGAATGGTATCGTGTGGCTTCGAAGGGATTGGGAAGATCTTTAAAGATCGTCTTGCCATCATGCTTAATCCATGATGTTTTTCCGTGCATGAGACGCTCGGCCCGCACGACTTCTCCTCCAAACGCAACCGCCAATGACTGATGTCCCAGGCACACACCCAAAAGGGGAATCGCTCCGCCGAACCGCCTGATTGCTTCGACTGAGATCCCCGCTTCTTTTGGTGTGCAAGGACCGGGGGAAACGACCAGGCGGCTCGGATGCAGCGCTTCAATCTCATCAAGCGTAATTTTGTCGCTTCGATAGACGTGGACGTCTTCTCCCAACTCGCCAAAATACTGCACGAGGTTGTACGTAAAGGAATCGTAGTTGTCGATCATTAATAGCATAGAAGCTCTCAGCTGATAGCTGATGGCTGATAGCTCAGAGCCATGTAATTTTGAGGTCTGCTTGCCATCTGCCTTTCCCTTACTCCAATCCTTGTTCCGCGAGCTCAACAGCTTTCATCATGGCGCGGGCCTTGTTGCATGTTTCTTCGTACTCATGCTCCGGATTGGAGTCAGCGACGATTCCGGCACCGGCTTGGATATATGCCTGATGTTTCTTGATCACGACTGTCCGGATGTTGATACACATATCCATATTCCCAGAGAAACTGAAGTAGCCCACGGCTCCTGCATAAGGCCCACGCCTCGTCGGCTCGAGCTCATCGATAATTTCCATCGCTCGGATCTTGGGAGCACCCGACACGGTTCCGGCAGGAAAGCAAGCGCGCAACACGTCATAAGAGTCCCTGGCTGGATCAAGCCGCCCCGTGACGTTCGACACAATATGCATCACATGGGAGTACCGTTCCACATGCATGAGGGAGTCGACGTGCACGCTACCTCGTTCGGCCACACGACCGACGTCGTTTCGTCCCAGATCGACGAGCATGACATGTTCAGCCCGCTCCTTTTCGTCCGCCAGCAGCCGGCGCTCTAACTGCTGATCTTCCTCCGCCGTCGCGCCTCGCCGACGTGTTCCTGCAATAGGTCTGACTGAAATCAACCCATCTTCGCACCGGACCAGGGTTTCAGGAGATGACCCGACCAGTTCAACTCCTGCGATTCTCAGGTAATACATGTATGGAGAGGGGTTCACGACGCGCAGCGCCCGGTACAGCTGTAACGGACTTGTCTGAATATTGGTTTCCCATCGCTGCGACAGGACCGCCTGAACGATATCTCCTGCGCGAATATACTCCTTGGTCCGGGCGACCATTTTCTCAAAGTCGGCCTTGCTCATATTCGAGGTAAACGTGATCGGTCTATTGCGGCGATGAGGTCGTGTCCGTCGAAGCGGTCGTTTGAGACGAGCAATCATCCGTTCGATGCGTTCTGTCGCCTCCCGGTAGGCTCGTTTAATATCTCGATCAGCCGTCGACTTCACATGGGCGTTGGCCACCACTTTGATCTTTTGGGCGACGTTGTCGAAAATTAACAGCGTATCGGTCAGCAAAAACGCAAAATCGGGAGCGGAACCCTGATCTTTTCGACGAGTTGGGAGCTCTTCGAACGTACGGATCATGTCGTACCCGAAATATCCCACAGCCCCGCCAACAAACCGGGGGAGATCCGGCAACGTAACTGGACGGTAGCTTTGCATCAGCTCTCGCAGACGGTCGAGAGGTCGACCAAGACTGGGAATGCGCTTCTTGCTTTTTCCCCTGAGAAGGATTAGATCTCCTCCGTCTTCGTACACGACGACAGGAGTCCCCCCTCCTAAGAACGAGTATCGCGCCCATTTCTCCCCACCTTCGACACTTTCAAGCAAATAGGCTGACGGGCCGTGATCGATCTTGGCAAAAGCCGAGACCGGCGTCTCATAGTCAGCCAGAATCTCTCGATAGAGAGGGATCAAATTCCCCTCATGGGCATAACGACGAAACTGGTCTAGGCTTAACGAATACTGTGGCGTCTGCACGTGAATATTCCTATTGTCGCTATTCCTGACCGACAATGAGCTTTTGCCCAACCTCGATGATCTCATCGGGCAGTTTGTTCCACTTCTTGATCTTATCAACACTGACCCCGTAGCGGCGGCTGATGCGGTACAGGGTTTCCCCAGGTTTGACCACATGGACCATGCCTCCGGCCTTCACATCCGGCGTCGTGTCCATGGACGTTGCCTCAGCCACCTCTTTGGTATCCGATGGTGTCCCCGTGAAGGCTCCCGAGAGGTCCGTGCTCTCCAGGCTTACATCAGGCTTGGGTGTTCGTGCCGAAGCCGCTGAGGAGCGCTTCACATCGGTCTTCGCTTTCCGCTCGAGCAACGCAGCTTCTTTCATCGCTTCAGCTTCTTCCTGCACCCGGCTCATTTGTTCCCTTACCGCTTGGACCTGAGCAGTTAATTCACGATTCCTCGCTTCGTACTCCGACAATTCCCTCTTCGTCCGCTTCACTTCACTGTCGAGCTCACTGGTACGTTTTTCTTCTTGAGCCAGCAGACGCTGGAAGTTCAGGCTTCTGGCCTTCTCCGCCTCGTATTTTTCACTGAGCACGCATCCGCTCAGCACGAAGCCTCCCAAGACCACCAGAACAGTGCGATTGACCACCGTGGGATTCACAATCATTCTGCCTCCCTCCTCCTTCATGAAGACCTCCTTCTACGGTTCCGGGTTTCTGCCCCAAGCAGCCCGGAAAACGCACCGGCTGTCAGTCAAAACAGGCACCTTACCGAGGATTTGATAGAATAGTGGCTAACGCTGCGAAAGTCAAAGCGAATACGGCTGTTTCGATCGTTTGACCAGCTTCCTACCCCTATGGTACGGTCGACCAGCGACCGAGGTTCCTCCCTCATGGCCACTTCCGACATTCCCTCCCGTATCATCGCTCTGCGTAAGGCAATCCGGTGGCATGATTATCTGTACTACGTCAAGGACCGACCGGAGATTTCCGACACCGCATACGATCGCCTGTTTCGAGAGCTGACCGAACTTGAACAGGCAAACCCGGACCTGGTAGCCCCGGATTCTCCCACCCAGCGTGTCGGTGCCCCACCATTGGACGAACTCATTAAGGTACCACACGAACAACCTATGTTGAGCTTGGACTCGATTATTGATTCAGCTGAAGTCATCGCTTTCGATCAGCGAATGAAACGAGAACTCCATGCTTCGTCGGTGGAGTACACCGCCGAACCGAAATATGACGGCCTGTCGGTTGAACTCGTTTATGACCACGGTCTGTTCACACGAGGTGCTACGAGAGGCGATGGAATCACCGGAGAGGATGTGGCCGTGAATCTCCGAACGATCCGATCGCTACCTCTCCAACTTCAACCCCAATCGGAATTTCCTGCCCATTTGGTCGTACGCGGAGAGGTCTACATGCGACTCGACGACTTTCAGGCTTTGAACCGCCGTATGACCGAACGAGAAGGCGAGACATTCGCTAATCCCCGCAATGCAGCGTCCGGTTCCTTACGGCAACTGGATTCGAGCGTGACAGCGCAACGGCCCTTGGTCGTTACTTGTTATGAAGTCATGGCTTCGTCCGGCTCGCCATTGCCCACACATTGGGAAGAGCTAGAAGCGTTGTCCCGTTGGGGGCTACCTGTCCCAATGCACCGACAACTGTGTCGGTCTATTGATGACGTCATGAAGTTCCATCATGAAACTGAAGCCGTGCGTGACACCCTCTCGTACGAGATCGACGGCGTAGTGGTGAAGATAAACCAACGAGAGTGGCAACAGCGATTGGGTGTGAAGTCCCGAAGTCCGCGGTGGGCCGTCGCATACAAATTCACCCCCCGCAAAGAAATCACGACGATTCAGGACATCGTGGTGTCGGTGGGACGCACCGGCACTCTTACGCCTATTGCCTTACTCAAACCCGTGGAGGTCGGTGGCGTAACTATCAGTCGAGCGACCCTCCACAATGCGGATGAAGTTGCGCGGAAGGATGTTCGAATCGGCGACACGGTAAAGGTTGAGCGGGCCGGCGATGTTATCCCGGCGATCGCGGAACGCGTGCCGGTGAGCGGTGAGCAACGCGCTGAACCATTTGCCATACCGGTCCACTGTCCCGTTTGTGGATCGACCGTGGCGCGGGAAGGGGCCTACTACTACTGCACAGGCACGACTGTCTGTCCGGCACAGCTCAAGGGAGCGATTGAGCACTTCGCCTCGAAAGCTGCGATGAATATCGGAGGACTCGGGCACAAGACCGTGGCGCAATTGGTCGAACGAGGTCTCGTTCGTTCACTGGCTGATCTCTATCATCTGTCCAAAGAACAGCTGATGGGGCTTGAAGGGTTTGCCGACCGATCTGCCACGCTTCTCCTCGAGGCAATCGAACGGAGTAAGGTTGTGACGCTGGATCGCTTTTTGATGGGGCTTGGCATCCGGCAAGTCGGCCAACATGTAGCCAAAGTGCTGGCCCGTGAATACCATACCTTACACGCCATCATGGCGGCACCGCAGGAACGTCTGCAGCTAGTTCGTGAGATCGGCCCTGAAATCTCCGCAAGCCTTTTTCTTTTCTTTCAGGAAGACCACAACCGGCTTGTGATCGAGCGCCTCCTCACCAATGGCATCGTGATTAATCCAATCGCGCAAGCGCGAACGGGAGGGACAACGTCGTTGGCTGGAAAGACATTTGTCTTCACAGGAGGGATGGATCAATTGACCCGTGACGAGGCCGCTAAGTTGGTAGAAGAACGAGGGGGAACCATCTCTTCGGCGGTGAGTCGGAAAACGTCTTATGTGGTGGCGGGGCGAGATCCTGGATCAAAACTGGATCAGGCCAAAAAACTCGGAGTATCCATCCTCTCGGAAGAAGAGTTTGTGACCTTACTCGGGCAGACCGGAGGCCGATCTAACTGACCAGATCGAGATTGGGAGCTTCAATATGCGCGGGGATTTTTTCTTCCCGGACTATTTGAACGCTGCGAATGGACCGTGGGTCTGCCTCATGGATCAGAATGCGGCAATTACCGATCCTGAGCTCATCTCCAACTTTCGGAATCCGGCCCAATTCCTCCTGAATAAGGCCGCTGATCGTGACCGCTTCGTCTCCTAGATCGACTTTCAAAAATTCATTGATTTTGTGGACTTCCGTCCTTCCATGAACCAGGATTTGATTTTTCCCAAGGCGCTTAATCAGTTCTTCCGTTATGTCTGTCTCATCCATGATCTCACCAACCACCTCTTCGAGGAGATCTTCGAGGGTGACAATCCCCATGACGCCGCCGAATTCGTTCACGACCACCGCCATGTGCCGCTTGTCCTGCTGAAACTGCTTCATGAGGTCGTCGGCGGTTTTTCCTGCCGGAACGAACAAGGCCGGGTTGGCAATGTCTCTCAATTTCATCTCGAATCCGCCCTTCGACAATTCCGTGAGCGCACGTGTCTTATAGAGAATTCCGGTGATGTTATCTAAAGTCCCATCGTAGATAGGAATGCGGGAGTATTTTGAATTGTAGAGCAGATCTTGGGCTTCCTTGAGGTGGAGATTCCCATCCAAAGAAAATACGTATAAGCGCGGCGTCATGGCGTCTTCAGCCGTGATGTCTTTAAGCTGAAACACGTTCTTGATCATCTTAACTTTCTCGAACTCGATCGCCCCTGCTCTCCCTCCCTCGTCCAACATGATTTTGAGCTCTTCTTCAGTCACCAGGGGCAAGGTCAGTCCCTTCCCCCCAGTCAGCTTGTGTATCAACGGTACCATCAACGCCAATATCGGTTTCAGCAGCAGCTGAACTCCGTAGACGGGATAGGCCATGCTGAGGGTGACAGGAACGGCGAACTTCGCCGCCAGGGTTTTCGGAATGACGTCTACGGATACCAGAAGCACGAAGGTCAATAACCCAACGGCTACGGCTACTGTGTCACTAAAAAATGTTCGTTCCCCTCCAAACGTATTGAGCGTAAGGAAGGTGGCATACATTGGGGTCGCGGTCGCAATGAGTCGATCCCCGACCAGGATGGTAGACAGAAGCTTTTGGGGGTCGCTCCGAAGGTATAACGCCATCTTGGCACGCTTGCTTCCATTTTGGGCAAGAGCGCGCAGCTTCGTCTCATTGACCGCGAAAAAACCGATCTCTGCCGTTGAGATTACGGCTGAAAGAACAATTAGACCGAGTAGGATCAAGACATCAAGCATGTGAGTCTAGAATTGATTAAGGATGACCGATAGCTGAAGCCGATGAGAGGCATCCACGGCGTGAAAAAACGGATCTCCCAGCCATCTGAACATGCCGTGGCGCTAGAAGAACCTGGTCAACCAGGAAGTGGCTTGGAGACCCAGTACTGTACATAGGAGATTACATTTATCATAGGAGGGGGGGGGCAGCAAGCAGATCATCAAAACCATCTAACAAATCAAAAGGTTGCGTCACATCACTTGATAATTTCAAGGGAAACTCCGCTACCATATTCCGCTAAGTATCGTCTCGCACGACAAAGGGCTGGATATCCAAGGAGGATTCGAGGCGCGAGGCTGCGGCTTGGGCCTGAGCCTCGGTCATGAACTCCCCTACCTGAACGCGGTACCGACGTCCCTCTGGAAGCTCGATCGTCACAATCCGTCCCCCGTGGTAGTTGGTCCTGAGTCGTTCCAACAGGCTCACTGCGTTCTGACGATCGGCGAAGGAACCGACTTGAATTCTCAGAACCCCCATATCAGCCGTACGACCCTGATATCCGACCACACGAAGCTCTACCTGATCCGTCCCTGCCCCAGTCATGCCCAATGCGTGGGCCCCGGCCAGCGAAAGATCGACGATGCGCCCCTTGGCAAATGGACCCCGATCGTTGATGCGAACCGTCACGTGCTTCCCAGTGGTCAAGGACCGGATGACAGCGACAGACCCCAAGGGAAGGGTCCGATGAGCTGCAGTAAGCTTGTACATGTCGTACCGTTCACCATTGGACGTCTTATTTCCGTGGAATCCCGGGCCATACCAGGATGCCACCCCCCTTTCGACATAGCCAATGGGATAACCGGGGAAATAGGTGGGCCGAGGAGCTGCTCCTCCACAGGAAACCAGCAGGTAGCTACTGACGGCCAGGAGGGCTAGGGCTAATGGACGGGACCGGACCGAAGCAAGCCCTTTCCACATGGTCAGAATTCATCAAGTGATTGATCCCGAAGAACGTTGAGAGCCTTCTCTATATTCGAAACGGTGAGGACGACGATCGCTCGTTTGCCTTCGCGCGAGGGGGTGCAGTAGCCACATTTGATATTTATCCGCGCCTTGGTTAAGAGATCCGCCACCTCCTTCAAGGCTCCCGGCTTATTTTCTAAACTCAGAAGCAGGGCCGTTTCCTCGGAAAACCTGATCTTTGCGGCTTTTAGTGCAGCTCTGGCTCCATCCAGATCTGCTACAAGGAATCGTAGCTTTCCCGTGCCAGTAACTTCAGGCGCAGAAAATGCCTTGATATTTACCCCTGCTTCACCCAAGACGGACGCCACTTGAGCAATGACGCCAGGTTTGCTTTGTTCACTAATTAAGAGTTGCGTCGTCGTTGGCATCGACAGCACTCCAAATTGCGACGGTCCATCACGTACAAAACTCGGCGACTCCTTGTCAGTATCAGTCCGGAACCTTTATCGACTACGAGCAGAATCTTCAACGACAATTGGGGGCTGCACCGACCAATTTAAACCTCTTATAACACATGACAGGCATCGTTGAGAAACGAGTACTCATAGATGCACGTGAATGACACCTCAGCTTCCTGGGCAATTTTCTGGGCCAGTTCTTTCTCCCCACGGGGCACTAAGAGGTAAATTGGTACCCCTCGGATTATCGCTTTGCGCCAGCGGGTCTTGGTTTCAAGACTCACAAGTGTTTCCGCCGTTTCGACTTCAGCCATCCATTCCATACTATTTCCGCCAGAGGTCACATACCAACCGACGATGTCGCACTGTTGATTCGAATCGGCCCATGGATTCTGTTCGAGACTTGTCTTAATGGTGACCCGACAATGAAAGGCTTGGGCCCATCGTTGAGCCACCAGACTGACTACCTGATCGTGGACCGTTTCGATACCCTGTTCCCGTATTGTGGTGCTCATAGATAGCCTCTTAGCCAGACCAGACTCAGTGGATCCGCACTTCCAAGGACTCCGGTCTTTCTACGAATTGGATATGGGATATACCAATCTTCCTGTTCTATCTGACACTTGGGCTCGGACGAACTGGTTCCTTTAAAGGGACGGTCTTAAGAGCATCCACTTGTGGCACCACAGGTATCGCACTTGAGACAAGTCCCATTCCGCACCATCGTAAACTGCTTACACTCTGTGCAAGGATCCCCTTCATAGCCTTTTTGACGAGCAATCTGTACTGCTGTGAGCGTCACCGTTTCCCGCTTGATTTCGACCTTGTGCGCAACATTCCCGTTCCCGTGTCCATGGCCATTGCCCTGGTGTCGTGAGGTCACGTTCTGTCTGGACGGGAACAGATCGGTGCTGATTGAGGCCGATGCCAGGGTTTCCGGAGTTGCTTCCTCCTCCATGCATTCCGGATCTTGCTCATCCTTCTTCATCGAATCCATCCGCAGATCTTCCTCCTGGACCTGCGCCAGATCGAACCGATCAAGATAGGTTACGGCCAGTTCGCGGAAAATATAGTCAATGATCGAAGTCGACATCTTGATCCGATCGTTGAGTTTCACCGGTCCGTTAGGCTCAAATCGGGTGAATACGAAGGCTTCAACAAACTCCTCCAACGGCACTCCGTGTTGAAGACCAAGGGAAATCGCGATGGCAAAGCAGTTCATCAGACTGCGGAAGGCGGCGCCTTCCTTATGCATGTCTAAAAAGATTTCGCCCACTGTTCCGTCTTCATATTCACCGGTACGGAGGTAGAGTTTATGTCCACCAATGACCGCCTTTTGTGTATAGCCATTCCGGCGTGTTGGAAGCGGCCGACGCTTGGCCAAGTATCGAACCAGAACCCGCTCCGTGATCTTTTCCACCGCTGCAAGGACTTCGGGAGCAGCTTCCGCTGTCTTTCCGCCGTCCGTTGATGCGGAGAGGGGTTGACTCAACTTCGACCCGTCGCGATACAACGCAACCGCTTTCACCATGGATTTCCAGGCAAAGAGGTACGCCGATTTAACATCCTCCAGCGTCGCATCAGCAGGCATATTGATGGTCTTGCTGATCGCGCCGCTGATGAACGGCTGAGCGGCAGCCATCATTCGGATATGGGCGTCGACAGGAATGTATCGTTGGCCGATGCGGCCGCAGCGATTCGCACAATCAAAAACGGGCAGATGCTCGGCCTTGAGATGCGGGGCACCTTCGACCGTCATCGTTCCGCAACAGTAGTCGTTCGCCGCCGCAATTTCTTCTTGCGTGAATCCCAGCGTCTTCAGCATATTGAAGTTGGATTCATTCAGCTGCGCATCCGTGAGCCCGAGCTTCCCTCGGCAGAACTCCTCACCCAGCGTGTACTTATTGAACGTAAATTGAACTTCGAAGGCTTGTGCCAGCCCGCTCTCCATTCTGGCCAGAGCAGCATCATCAAATCCCTTTTGTCGTAACGTCTCGTGGTTGATGAACGGCGCACCTTGAAGGGTCTGGCGTCCCACGCAGTAGTTCACGATCTCGCGGATCTGAGATTCGTCATAACCCAACGATGCCAGCGCCGGCGGTAAGCTTTGGTTGATAATCTTAAAGTAGCCACCGCCCGCCAACTTTTTGAATTTCACCAGTGCAAAATCCGGTTCGATACCGGTGGTATCACAGTCCATGACCAACCCGATCGTGCCAGTGGGAGCGATGACCGAGACTTGCGCGTTTCGAAACCCATAAGCAGTACCAAGCTCCAGAGCGCGGTCCCATGCGCGCCTCGCAGCAATCAGCAGTTCCGGCGGACAATGTTCCGCATGAATACCCATTGGCTTGATCGTCAGGTTTTCGTATTCCTCATCAGGAGCGTTATAGGCTGCTCGACGATGGTTGCGGATCACCCGGAGCATGGCATCGCGATTTTTCGCATAGCCGGGAAACGGCCAGAGCTCAGCCGCCATTTCAGCCGATGCCGCATACGATTCACCAGTCATGATGGCAGACAAGGCCCCGCAGATCGCTAACGCTTTAGGAGAATCGTAGGGAATTCCCTGCCGCATCAGAACCGTGCCCAAATTGGCGTACCCAAGACCGAGCGTTCGGAAGTGGTAGCTTTTTTCCGCAATCGAGCGGCTGGGGAACGAGGCCATCAACACGCTGATTTCCAACACAATCGTCCAGAGACGGACGGCGTGTCGGAAATTGTCCAATTCAAAACCACCATCAGAGGTAAAAAACTCTCCGAGATTCAGTGAAGCCAGATTGCACGCCGTATCGTCGAGGAACATGTATTCCGAGCACGGATTCGACGCATTAATTCGGCCATCCTCCGGACAGGTATGCCATTCATTGATCGTACTGTCGTATTGGGTGCCGGGGTCCGCACAAATCCACGCAGCCCAGCCGATGCGATCCCACAAATCATGTGCCTTGACCGTTTTGGACACCTTCCCATCCGTTCGTCGCTTCAATTGCCAGTCACCATCAGAATCCAATGCAGCAAAAAACTCATTGGGAATGCGGACGCTGTTGTTCGAGTTTTGGCCTGAGACTGTCTGATAGGCCTTGCCATCCCAATTAGTGTCATATTCGTGAAATACAAAATGGGTGAATCCCTGTTGAGCATAGGCAAACATCCGCTGCACATAGGCCTCTGGAACCGCATCGCGTCTCGCTGCCGCTAGAGCTTCCTTCAGGATCGGGTTCTGCTTCGCGTTAATCTCAACCTTCATCTGCCCGGCACTATCGACCACGTGGCAGGCCTTGAGGACAGCATTCAGACGTTCCGCGCAGATCTTGGACCCTGTCACCATGGCTGCGACCTTTTGCTCTTCAATTACCTTCCAATCGATGAACTCCTCGATATCCGGGTGATCGAGATCCAAACAGACCATCTTGGCAGCACGCCTGGTCGTTCCGCCTGACTTGATGGCGCCGGCCGCGCGGTCACCGATACGAAGGAACGACATCAAACCAGATGAGCGACCTCCTCCAGACAACGACTCACCGTCCCCGCGCAGTTTCGAAAAATTTGTTCCAGTTCCGGATCCGTACTTGAACAAGCGTGCTTCCCGCACCCAGAGGTCCATGATTCCATTTTCGTTGACGAGATCGTCTTCGATCGACTGAATGAAGCAGGCGTGTGGCTGCGGATGTTCGAACGCGTTGGTGGCCTTCACGACCTCGCGAGTTTTCGGGTCTACATAATAATGTCCCTGCGCTGGTCCATTGAGCCCGTATACATAGTGGAGACCTGTGTTGAACCATTGGGGCGAGTTCGGCGCGGCCATTTGATGTGCCAGCATGTAACAGAGTTCGTCATGAAAGGCGTCGCTGTCTTCCGGGGTCTTGAAATACCCGTAGGCCTTTCCCCAGTGAGTCCAACAGCCTGCCAATCGCTCGAACACCTGTCGCGCATCGCGCTCGCCTCCTAAAACCGGCTTGCCGTCATGTTCGAGAATCGGGCCGCCGTCTTCACCACGGAGCGGAACGCCAGCTTTCCGAAAGTACTTTTGCGCAAGAATGTCGATGGCCAACTGAGACCAGGGTTCCGGAATATCGATCTGATCGAGCTTGAAGACAGTCGAGCCGTCGGGATTCCGAATCTCCGAGGAACGTTTCACGAACGCCAGGCCTTCATAGGGGCTTTGTCCGCGACGCGTAAATCGTCGTTCTATTCTCACGATCGACCCTCCTCAAGCAGTATGGTTGACTGGCCTATTGCGCCCTGTGGGACTGAAAGCTGAATAGAGCACTGTTTCAATCAAGTAGTCTCTTTCGCCATGAGATGTTTCGTGACCTGAACCAAAGCCCGGTAGCGGAGTAGCTACATATAGCTATTGGAATTAATTGTCAACACTAAATATTGTGGGTTCTCTGTGGAAAGAGAGGAAAAGCTGTGGATAACTATAATGCCGGACACAACGCCGTTCGACACGAATTTTGCTCTACTTATCCACAAATTCGCGACTGGCTTGGAACTGTTTTTTCCGGATAGATGATCTGTATGCTGATGGTGATGTCAAAAAGTCAGGCGCCCAAGTCTTAACACCGCCTCGTCGACACCCTTGAGTGGAATAAAGTGCCCGCCGATACCAAGCACAACAATGTGAACATCCAGGACCTTGGTTTCAAAACGACAGAGCAACCCCCAATTTCTGCGAACTGTGTTCGGCCGTACCACTCCTTGGATAAGTTCCTGCCCATGGGTTCGAAAAATGTTCTGTATGACGGTTCGTTCTCTTTCTGGCGTCGAGGAATCCATCCGCTCGATTGCCTGACTCAATTCTGATTGAACAAAAGAAAGATATTGTTCCGTGGTCGGATTAGTCAGCGCAAGAACGACCGCCGCTGAAAGCCCGATGACAAGACACAGTAATTGCAGAAGATTCATCCCCCTGTCTCCTAACGTACCCCTGCCTCCCCCCAAATGCTCCTCTGTGCTGACTCCTCGTCAGTCCACTCTGTTTGACAAAGTATTGTCACATGATTAGCCTACCGCGCAACAAGGCGTCCCGTAATATGTCTGCCGTATTACCCTGAGCAGGAGGATAGCTATGTTCGTATGGAGCAAGCGTCTCGTTATGACACTCTTAGGACTTTTTGTGCTCTTCCTGGGAATATTCCTCGTGCATGGTGCCCCAGACACGGCCAGCGGCCTCAAAATTCACACGACGCGATGGATGGCACTCAATTACGCGGGGTTGGTGATCTGGGTGTTTGTGTGGATGATTGACCAAGCACGCATGCGAGCGCAGAACTTCTGGGTCTGGCTCGTCCCCTTCCTCCTGGCCCCTCTACCTACATTAATGCTGTTCGTTCTCTATCTCCAGCGTAGACTGAAGCCGTCATAAACCGCCTCACGTCGGAGACTGATCCGCATCCTGTAGTTCACGAGAAGACTGAAGTCTCACTCTAAGGATCCACACCAGCCATACACCAGGCAATGCAATCAGAAACGACAGGAAGAAGAATTGAATCCAACCGACCATCGCAACCAATTCTGCCGATGGACGTCCGGAAAAGACCCGTCCAAATGCTTCCAAGGAAGAGAGCAGAGCAAACTGTGTAGCGGTGTAACGATGGTCGCAGAGCGACATGATCAGCGCGACAAACGCGGCGGTCCCCATGCCTCCGGTCAGATTCTCGACGACAACCGAAGTCACGAGGACTACATGGCTCTTTCCTATCCATGCGAGCCACATAAAGCCCAAGTTCGAAATGGCCTGGAGCAGGCCAAAGACCAGAAGTGACCAAACCAGCCCCAATCTCGCCATCGCGATGCCTCCTGCCAACGCACCTATCAACGTGGCCGCGACGCCAAGCCCTTTCACATACCCCACCTCGCTGATCGAAAATCCGATGCCTCCAATGAGAAAAGCCGTCTGAAGAGACGCGGCAAGGGCATCGCCGATCTTATACAGCACAATAAGCGCGAGGAACCCCCAGACGGATGAACGGGCGAAGAGTTCTTTCAACGGACCACCGATTGCCTCTCCGAGTGTGGCTGGAGCCCCGCGAGTTTCTGACGGCTCTGGGCTGACGAGGATCGTTGCAACTCCGGTAGCCATCACGGCAGCGAGCACGAGATAGGTGGTCTGCCAGCCAAGGTGATCGGCGAGTACTAATGCACCGGCGCTGGCAACCAATAGCGCAAAGCGATATCCATTCACCCACACAGCAGCCCCGAAACCTCGCTCATTAGGCCGAAGTACATCGGTCCGGTATGCGTCGAATACGATATCAAGCGAGGCGGAAAGAAATGCCACGAGCACAGCAAAGACCCCCAAGAATTCTGGGCGATCACGGGGATCAATCAGTGCCATGAAGGCAAGACCAACGGCCACACCTAGCTGCGTGACCAACATCCATCCGCGCCGCCGACCCAACCAAGGTAGCGTGACTCGATCCATCAGCGGGGCCCAAAGGAATTTGATCGTGTATGGGAGACCAACGAGAGTAAAAATCCCGATGGTCTTCAGGTCAACACCGACGACCGTCAACCAGGCCTGGAGTGTACCGGCTGTCAGTGCCAATGGCAGGCCGGAAGCAAAGCCAAGAGGCAACATGATCTCGATGCGACGGTTCGCAAGAATCTGAAGAAGAGAACCTACGCTCATCGATTCTACCCAGAGTGAATACGGCTCCAGCCTACCATTAGGGAAGAATCCGTCATCAGAACTTTCTGGAATTTTGAAGGGGGAAGCCAGAACCCGAGCGGGCGATTGGATTTAGACAGAGTCGTCTACAACCTCAACAGGACTGACCATTAAAAGTGCACGGCTTATAGCGTAAGACGTCAAATTCGACGTTCTCTTGATAGATCCGTTCGTTGCCGTTGACGCCGTCCTGTTCCGGATCATTCCACATGGTGTGGTTCCACCAATAGAAGAGAGGATGGGCCTCTGTCTGGTAGACCGGATTCCCGAAATTGCTGCGCGCGTACTCTTGCACCATCCGCCCCGTTACGTAATCGACTTGGCCGTTCCCCTGGAGTGAATAGAGCATGAGAAACAAGCGCGCTTCATGATCGTAGAGCTCGTCCACCCGCGTGTTCAGATCAGGTTCAACAGGAAGGATGTCTTTGGTCCACCCACCTGATGCAGGGAACAGGAAAAGTAGACTGAGGAAGAAGCTGACGCCAAACCGTTGCGGAGAATTCATGCTCGACGCACCGTCCCGCTAAAGGCGACAACGGAGCGCATCGTATCACGAGACGACGATGTCTTCAACTATCGTACGCCTTGCCGCCGCCTGAAGAACCTCTCTATAATGCCTCCCGGCCGACGTATGAAACGAGCCTCTCTCCATACTCTCGGTTGCCGGTTGAATCAGGCCGAGACAACCGTTCTGGAATCGCGGCTTCGACGAGACGGGTACCGTGTCGTCGAATTTGGTGAACCGACGGATTTGCTCGTGGTGAATACGTGCTCCGTAACGGAGGACGCGGAACGCACCTGTCGCTATGTTATTCGAAAGACGTTACGGCATTCTCCTGAAGCGTTCGTTGCCGTCACCGGTTGTTACGCCCAAACCGGGACACACAGGTTGCGCAATGTTCCCGGTATCGATCTCATCGTCGGCAATCAATTCAAGTGGGATCTACCCTCATTTCTTCCCACGCCCCAGGCATTGAAAAAACGCGCCCAGGCGGACGTGATCCATACCAAGACAATCGATCGTGAGGACTTCGCCCTGCCCGAATACGGCGAACCAGACTCTACGAGAGCGTTCCTCAAGATCCAAGATGGTTGCAACGTCATGTGTAGCTTCTGTCTGATTCCGTTCGCACGAGGTCATGAGCGAAGCCGCTTCGTGGAGGACGTGATGCGAGAAGCATCAATCCTCGTTGAAGGCGGCTATCGAGAAGTGGTCCTTACAGGAGTGAATATCGGGCGCTATGGCCAGCGCGGCGTGGATCTTGTGGGATTGATCGAGCGACTTGAGACGATTGCGGGGCTTGAGCGAATCCGAATCTCGTCGATCGAACCAACGACGATCACGGAGTCCCTTCTCGACAAAATGGCCGTGTCGTCAAAGCTCTGCCCTTATCTCCATGTCCCGCTGCAAAGTGGAGACGACGGGATTCTGCATGCCATGAATCGTCCGTACCGCGTGGCGGAGTTCATTGCGTTGATCGAACGGGCGGCTTCCTTGGTTCCCCGACTCGGATTGGGTACCGATATCATGGTAGGATTCCCGGGGGAAAGCGAGGCCGCCTTCACGAACACGCTCCGCGTGACCGACATCCTTCCTTTCTCCTACTTTCACATCTTTACCTATTCGCCGAGGCCGGGTACGGCCGCCTCGAAGCTATCTCACCGTGTGCCGGACCGAGTTAGCCGGGAAAGGGCGCGAAGAATGGCTGAGCTGTCACGACATAAACGGCTGACCTTCGCGGAACGACACATCGGTTGCACCCTGCCTGTACTGTTCGAATCAGGAAAGATAGATGGCCTCAGGATTGGAACGACAGCCAATTTTTTAAAGGTGGCCGCGGCTTCAGAAATCGATCTTGCGAATCAGCTGAGGCTCGTGGTGATTACCGGAGCGTCAGATCGTTGGGCTGTCGGCCAATTGATGGAAGAACCTCGACACTCTCGAACGCTGTCTCTACCTATATTATGACAACCCACTTCGCAGCACCTTTGATACATCTCGAAACATTTGGATGCCAGATGAACGAGTATGATTCTGAACTCGTTCGCTCGCTTCTGAAGCGAGAAGGCTTTGTGTTCACCGAGGATCGCGAGCGCGCCGACGTGATTCTTATGAATACCTGCGCCATCCGAGAGAATGCCCACAACAAAGTCTATAGTCACCTCGCTGATCTCAAAGCTCTCAAGAAGCAGCGTCCGCTGGTGGTGGGAGTTCTGGGGTGTATGGCACAGAATCTGAAGGAAGAGCTCACGGAGCAACAGCCTCTGGTCGACGTGCTTGCCGGTCCTGATGCCTATCGTCAATTACCCATGCTCCTAACCAACGCACTTCGATTACAGGAGCAAGGATCAGCTCTTAAGGGGTTTGCTGTCGATCTCTCCGAATACGAAACCTACGACGACGTTGTGCCAGAACGGAACGACGGTGTGAATGCCTGGATCGCTGTTATGCGGGGATGCGATAATTTCTGCAGCTTTTGCGTCGTGCCTTATACGAGGGGACGAGAGCGGTCACGCGACCCGGAAGGAATCGTACGAGAAGCTCGACAGATCGCTGCGCAAGGGTTTAAGCAGATCACTCTCCTGGGGCAAAACGTGAATTCTTACCGTCATGGCAGTTGGGACTTTGCCCGGTTGCTTACAGCGGTCGCTGACGTGCCTGGAATCGAACGTGTTCGCTTTACGTCCCCACACCCGAAAGATTTTCCCTCTGGCCTGATCGAGGTTGTCGCGGAGCATCCTCATGTTTGCAAACATATCCATCTTCCGATGCAGTCCGGTAGCGATCGTATTCTCAGCCTAATGAACCGCAATTATACGAATGTGGAATATCGTGCTTTGGTGGATCGCATTCGAACGTTCCGTTCAGACATCGTGTTGACCACCGATATTATTTGCGGATTCTGTTCGGAAACGGATGCCGAGTTTACTGAAACCTACAAGCTGATCGAAGAAATCCGATTTTATAACGCTTATATCTTCAAGTACTCTGAGCGAAAGCATACGATTGCCGCCAGAAAATTTCTCGATGACATTCCGGAGCAGGTGAAGGCGGAACGGGTTACCAGGCTCGTCGACCTTCAACATCGGATTTCTTACGAATACAACCGGTCATATATCGGCACCACAGTCGAGGTCTTAGTTGACGGTAATTCCAAACGCTCTGATTCTCAGTCAACGGGAAAGACCGATGGCAATGTCACCGTTGTCTGGGATAAATCTCTCATTACCTGTCGGCCGGGAGATTTCGTCGGAGTGCCGATCCTTGATGCCTCAGCATCTACGTTGTTCGCCCACACACGCCCACAAGCACGAAAACTACTCTGCTGACGCCTTGCTGTAGCTACAAGCCTTCACCGAACAATTCTGAACAGCAACGCTCAGCGAATGTCCGTCCGGTGCCGGCTTTGGAAGAAATCCTCTAGTCGAACGCCCCGCTCTCTCTGATCAGTTCAACCCCAGACGCAAAATCTTCTAAAACGGACCGCCACGTTGCTTGCCGGAGAAGATACGGCATATCAATGTGTTAGAAAGCTATGGTTTACGGGTTTGGCTCATCTTTGTAGACCATCCTCCTGTAAAGGGTTTTTCATAAGCGTGGCCGTCCCACGAACTCTCGCACAGGCCTGTCCAAACTTCAAAAGGCATGGACTTTGCTTGATAAATTCGTCACTTCATCGTGTCGTAGCCTTCACCATTGGAGAGTCTCATGGACCAGAACCAAACCATAGATCGGAAGTCCGAGCCCTCACTCAGCCTTGAAACCATCATCGCACTCGGACTCTTCGGATGGCTGACGATCAGTATGATCCTGATGGGCTTCGGTATCTGGTAATTGGTCCAGCTAACGACCGTGCAGATCCTACACAAACCCGCCTACGTCGCGTTCGGAATGAGAAGGAGAAACCCCATGCGGATCCATTCACTATTACGACAGCTGACCCAGGATGTTATTTTCGGTTTCATCGGACTGGCAGCAATGAGTCTGATCGCGGCAGGATGTGCAAACGGCTCGAAGATCGCGCAGAGTTCAAAAGGGAGCGTGTATCTCGAAGAAGTCCCCGATTGGTCCTTTGAAGCTTCCCATCCCGCGGTGATTGATCAGGTCACCATGGCGAAAGCCCTTCGCGGACTTTACACTGACAGCTTTCAAGGCGGCTCCTCACAAATGTCCGCTGGCGGCGGCAAGCCGATGAGAATATTCAGCGATGAAGATGTTGACTTTTTGAGTCCCCTGCTCACGCACGCTTTATCCAGGGCGAAACCCGAGCAACTCGTGAGTTTCCGCACATCTTCATCGGCAGGGTCAGGTTCTGAACCCGCCGCGGGCACCATCTATCTCCAAAAAGGAGCTCTGCATGTGACGCTCGCCCAGGGACGACCCGTTAAAGGATTCATGCCTGAGAGCGTCGCTCGTATCGAGCAAGCCCCGGCGTATGCGGCAGCTGGCGGCAAAGGGTACATGGCTGCGGTGATTGATTATCAAGCGCTTGCCATCGCCCCTGCTGTTGCGCCGCTGCCTGTCGCGCAAGCTGCACCCAAGACCGTTCCAGCTTCCGTTCAGGCCGCCACACCACAGACCAAGCCTCAGCCAGTCGCAAGCCTCGACGTGGAAGAGAGCAAGGACAGCTCTTCCGTGACCCAGGAACAATACGAACTCAAGAAGACCAAAGACGCCCTCGCCAAGAAGGACACTGAGATCAAGATGCTGCGCAGAGAGGCGGAATGGATGAAGCGGGAACTGCGTGAGCGTGACCTGGAGATCAAGGCAATAAAGGCAAGCAAAGTCTCGGCGAAGCCGGCGACGAAGAAGAAAACGGCTGAGGCAACCCAGACACGCTAGGTGATCTCAACCAACATTCACTACTTCCGGCTGAAGTAGGACAACTTCGCGGGACAGCGGCTGTCGAAAATTCATTCGGCAAAAACACGCATACGTCACGTACGTATCCTGCAGACAATAGCGAGCTAACTCAGCCCCCTGTCCCTTCTCCCACATCTCGGCCACCAGTTCTCCGCTTCCAGATTTGGTCTCGACATTCAAGGCCCTCGCCAGGACATCCAATTTCACCCATCCCCGGGTATCCCAATTACTCCAGACGGCCATTGTGTCGTACACCGGCTCCGTACGAAACTTTGCCAAGCTGATGTCCAAGCTGGGCCTGACTTGATGGATCATAGATCGTTTCTTAATGAACGGCAGGTCAAAGCCCAGCCCGTTATGGGTAATGAAAAGGGTAGGACGATCCTGCGCGAGTCGGCTCCAGAATTGCCGCAAGAGTTCTCGTTCATTCGCCCCATACCAAGCCACCGCCCCCCGCGGTTCCATTTGATCAGAGAACTCAAGTAGTCCGATACAGACCACTCGGCTATAGGTACCATCGAAGGCGGATTTTGCGTAGAGTTCGTCTTCAGCACGCTTTAAGGCATCCACCTCCCCGGCGGTAAAGAGGTCAAATCCTGGTTCGACGGATTCGCTGCTGCTGCGTACCGACCCTACGCCGGACAGTCGGGCCCATTCCTCTCGCGGGGCTTGAATCGTTTCTATATCGAGCACGACCTTCATTGCTGTAACTGGCGCGCCTGTTCCTGTAGAGAGTCAATCACCGGCCGATCAGCCGGGGGAAACTCAAAGTTTTCGAGTTGATCGGGATAGACCCAGCGGATTTCAGCACAGTCAACAGGAGTCGGTTGCCCGCTTTCGATCGTGCAACGGAAAAAATGGAGTTCCACAGTCTTCTCGGGATATTCATGCCGGATAATATGAAACGGGCTCACAAGGTCGATCCGGACATGCAGTTCTTCCCACAATTCACGCCGGAGACACTCCTCCAATGTTTCTCCCGCTTCACGTTTGCCACCAGGAAATTCCCAGAGTCCTTCCAAATGGACGCCCGACTTGCGCCGCGCGATCAAGTACCGACCGTCGCGGTTGATCAGACCCGCAGCGACTTCGATCGTTCGCATAGCCGCCATTCAGCTCTCCCGACTGGTGTCACAGGGATAGGATTTACAGAATGTTTTCATGGGGCAAAGCTGGCAGTAGGGATTTCTCGCGGTGCAACACATGGCCCCAAAGTCCATCATCGCTTGGTTAAAGTCATATCCCTTCCCCCGCGGAATCAACGACTCGGATAATTCCCACAGCACGGTTTTCTGTGATTTGGGGGTTCCCTTTCCTACAAAAACGCGATGCAACACGCGCATGACGTTTGTGTCGAGAATCGGTGCGTCTTCATTGAAGGCGAACGATCGAATGGCACCTGCCGTATAGCGGCCTATCCCCTTGAACGACAGCAATTCTTCTTGACCGTTCGGAAGTTTCCCTCCATACCGAGCAACCGTTTCGCGGGCGATGCCATGCAACCGCTCCGGACGGATGTTATAGCCCAACGGATACCAAGTTTGTTTTACATCCCCGACCGGTGCCTCCGCCAAGTCTTCAATACTGGGGTAGCGGTCAAGGAACTCATGGTACTTCGGAATCACCCGGTCCACTTGAGTTTGCTGGAGCATCACTTCGGACACCAGGATGTGGTAAGGATTTGACGTTTTTCGCCAGGGCAGGTCCCGTCCATGTTCCTTGTACCATTTGAGGAGCTTCTGCTGAAATCGCCGCTTGAGCGAGGCATCGAGTCGGGAGAGCTGTGATGGCTTCCTATTCTTCCGAAGTGAGGACGTCCGAGGTTGTGTCTTGCGAGGCATCCCGAATCACCGCGTCAACCGGCATTGTAGGGGGGCCCTCCGTGAAAAGCAACGATGCCAGGCGGTTAAGAATCGTCTTTTTCTAGCCAGCAATCGTGAGCTTTGCGACAATTCTTCTCACAGCTACTGGCTGTCCTTTGGTCCCGAACAGCAGGAGTCGATCAGAAAAATGGTTGTTCGTAAATTTCCTCGGTTTCCCGTGTCTTTTTCCGGCACGCTCGTGCAGCGGGATGCCTTCAAGCACAAGGGCTCGCTTCGGGATCTCTCCCTACGCGGTTGCCGCGTTGAAACGATGATTCAACCCTTTACTGGCATGCAAGTGGAACTCCATCTTCACATTCCTGGCGAGCCTGCCCCAA
Organism: Nitrospiraceae bacterium; assembly: GCA_035623075.1. Taxonomy (NCBI): domain Bacteria; kingdom Pseudomonadati; phylum Nitrospirota; class Nitrospiria; order Nitrospirales; family Nitrospiraceae; species Nitrospiraceae bacterium. The sequence goes on from DASPUC010000043.1 coordinate 67,609, forward strand.
TCACTATTACGAATGCGACGGTGCGATGGTCCGGCTCTCACGGTGTCGGCATGGAGTTTTTGAACGTCGCCCCGCCCCAACAAGAACGTCTCACCCGCGTGATTCAGCAACTCGCCAAGAAGGCTTAATCACTAAGGTTCGTTCCTGGCGGTGGATTGATAGATCCGGTAGAGCACAGCACCTGCCAGGACGGCGATGATCAGTCCCGCAACTAGGCGGGCTCCCAGACTAATCGGACCAAAGAACAGCTCATAGAGACGAGGAATCGCAATCGACGCCACGACAGCCAGCGCCAGTGCAACAATGTGGACCCGCAAGTAGATCGGCTCGCCCGGTTTTCGTGTCACGTTGTCCTCAGCTCACCAGTCCGCCCCAAGTCGATCCAGAACTACCTGCTGGACTACTGCATAGGGTCCGAGAGTCGCGAGATACACAGCCGTTTCCGCAATATCCCACGGGCTGATCTTTTCACTCCGAATGATATCTTCGGCCGATGCGTCCACGAGTTCATCAGCAACCCCGGCTGGACAGATCGCACTGACTTTGATGTTGCACTGACGCCCTTCGTCACCCAACGACTTCGTCAAAGCCATCACGGCATGTTTGGAGGCGCTATAGGTTCCGGTTCCAGCCCAAGCCTGCACTCCCGCAACGCTCGACATATTGATGATGACTCCCCCTCCTTGCTTTTTCATCTGCTTGAATCCGGCTCTGCAACAGAAGAATGTGCCCCGCAAGTTGACATTCATCACCTCGTCGAATGCCGCTGTGGTCGTCTCCGCCAAGCGTCTCCCGCCAAAGATCCCGGCATTGTTCACCAAAATGTCAAGCCGGCCGTATCGTCGCACTGCGTCTTGGATGAGCGCGTCGACCTGGCGCTCGTCAGTGACGTCCGTTTGAACGGCCACACCCTCTCCTCCCGCCTGACGAATCTTAGCCACGGTCTGCTCACACAATTCGACGCGCCTGGCTGCAACGATAACCTTGGCCCCTTCACCGGCATATCGTAAGGCAATCGCTTTGCCGATCCCACTACTACTTCCCGTAACAATCGCAGTCTCTCCGACCAATCGCTTCATGAAGAGCCCTCCTGATTCTAGGCCAGTTGCAATTCAGCTTCCCCAATTCGTATTCTCGTTGTGTCATGGATATCTCACATCTTACCCTTGAACAGCTACAGAACCTTGTGCGCGGCTTTGTCGATGATCGACTCCGTGAGCTACTGGGCGACCCCGATCTAGGACTCCAGCTTGGAGAAGACCTACGTGCGCGACTGAAAGAATCGCTCTCCAGTACAGAGCGCTTGTCCGGCGAAGAACTTGCCGACCAGCTCGGACTCCGGTGGTAACCCATCATGGCATGGTACCGCATCGCGTATCGCCCGACCGTGCTCAAAGACCTCGCTCACGTCGATTCCGGCATGGCCCAACGACTTGTAGACAAGACGAAGTGGCTGGCCTCCAACGCCGAGAATCTCCGCCACGAATCGGTCACGACAGAATTGCCTGGGTTATGTAAATACGCCGTCGCCGACTGGCGAATTTTCTATTCGCTCGATCGGGCCGAACACCTGGTCGAGATTCACGGCATCGTTCAAGAAAAGGATTTGCGAAGATGATCGTCGTCACGGTCGCCGCCATCACCCGTCTGAAAGCGATTCAGCTCGATCACCTGGAAGATCCGGTCATCCGCATCTCCGTCCGTGATTTGGACCAGACCCGCTTGAACTTCAGCATTTCCATGGAAGCCGCCGCTCAACCTGAGGATGCCGTTCAAGAAATCGACGGGCTCACGATCGCCATCGAACAATACAGTGCCTCCCGGATGGATGGAGTAACCCTCGACTACACCACCACCGACGGCTTTCGCTTCCTCCACGACGAGCAAGGGCGCAGCCTCCCGCTCCTAACCATTCCCTCGCTCAATTGATGATTCGACGAATCCGGCTAGACAAGGCGGTCCGGCAGACTTGCCACGTGCACGCGAAACGTGCCGTGGACCGCATCCTCGACATAACGGCGCAGGGCATCCTTTACGACGGAAAAGGCGATTTGATCCCAGGGAATGGTGTCGCGGCTGAATAAGCGCACATCCAGACTTTCCTCTCCTGCACGAAATTCTGGAGCAACCATGCGACCTCGAAAGATCATGTACACCTGACCAACATGCGGCAAGCTGAGCACGGCATACAGCGATGTCACCTCGACCTGAGCGTGCGCCTCTTCTTCAGTTTCACGCCTGGCAGCCTGTTCGGTGCTCTCACCGATCTCCATAAAGCCGGCCGGGAACGTCCAGAGGCCGGACTTCGGTTCGATCGCGCGACGACACAGCAGAATCTGATCTTCCCACTCCGGAATACAGCCGGCAACGATCTTGGGATTGTGATAGTGAATCGTCTGACAGGACTCGCACACGAAGCGGAGCAAATTATCTCCGGGCGGAATTTTCTTCGATACCGGTTTGCCGCAAACGCTGCAAAAGTTCATCCGTCAACCATGAGCCTGCAGGACGTGCTCTAGATGGATAGCACAAACCATTGGTTCTTTACACCTTGTCCACGAGGACTTGAGGTCGTGCTGGAAGAGGAACTTCACAGTTTTGGCATCTCGGCCACGAAAAGCACCGAGGGTGGCGTTGCATTCCAAGCTCCCTGGCCCTCCCTGTATCGGGTCAACCTCGAAAGCCGTATCGCCAGTCGCGTACTCTGGCGTGTCGGCCACGCTTCATATCGTTCGGAAGACGACATCTATCGTGAGGCCTATGCCCTTCCCTGGCCCGATTGGTTCCTGCCATCCCACACCATCAAGGTCAAGATCAGTGCACGGCATTGTCCGCTCACCAGCCTAGATTTTGTGACCTTGCGGGCCAAAGACGCCATCTGCGACAAATTCCTTTCGGTTCGACATCGTCGACCGAGCGTCGATACGCATCGCCCCGATATCCGTATCGATGCGTTCCTGGACGCGACGACTGTGACGTTCTACCTTGACACATCGGGTGACCCATTGTTCAAGCGGGGCCATCGGATCAGCACCGGTCAAGCTCCCTTGCGCGAAAATCTGGCTGCCGGTCTGCTGCGATTAGCCGGCTGGACTCCGCGCGGCGTTCTGCTCGACCCAATGTGCGGAAGCGGAACGATTCCCCTTGAAGCGGCACTCATCGCGCGACAGATTGCCCCGGGACAAGCTCGTTCTTTCGCGTTTGAGCGATTCCTGATCCATGATGCTCAATACTGGGGGCACCTGCGAGAAGCGAGTCGCGCTCAGCAACTGGCTGAAGTTCCCACCCCTATCTATGCGTCCGACCGTGATCCTGCCGCCATCAAGCTCGCACAATGGACGTTCCAAGGTGCCGGGGTAACCATTGATATTCGCCTCCGCCAGAGTGACATCCTGGACCTCACAGCACCGGCCAACGAGGGCATCATGATGATCAATCCTCCCTATGGCGTGCGGCTGAGTTACGCGGATGAGTTCGATCTATTCTATCCTAAGGTTGGCAACTGGTTGAAACAGCGGTTTGCGGGCTGGAAGGCCTACATCTTCACGGGCGACAGTCGCGTCCCGAAGCTAATCGGGTTGTCCCCCTCAAGACGAATCCCGCTCTTTAACGGACCATTGGAATGTCGTCTCTATGAGTTTCGGATCGTCGAAGGATCGATGCGAAAGGCCAACCGGATCACCCGTGGTAATGGATAATCCCGCACGGTATGCTGTACGCACTTCTATGAGCGGACGCTTCCGGCGTTTCCTGAGCCTTCTCCTGCTGTTGTTATTTCCAGGCTGTAGTGCGGGTCAATCCTTTTTTGAACTGGCCGGGCCGCCGCCCGCTCCCTCTGGCCACATGCGGGAATCCGTCGTCGATCGTATCGCACCGCCCGTTCGCAACGACGTCGCGCGGCTGGTCGGCGCTCGTCAGGCCGCAGTGTTGGCCGCCCGTGAGACGATCGACGACAACCCCACGCGCTTTAAACGGCGTCTGGCGATCGCCGCGCTCAAGCATCCATGGGAAGGCCTTACAGACCTCGAACGACAGGGATTGCTGATCGCCGAGATAGCCGAAGGGGGTCCGGTCAACCTCCCGGCCCTGCTCGACATTCTCGAAGCGGGAATGGATCGAACCTCCTCCTTTCACAAGGCGGTCCCCTTACCTTCAACCACGACACAGGCTGAACTGATGACCTTCATGGTCGACAGTTTAGAAGCAGCATCCACCCTGCGTGACAAGGCACTGGCAAACCTGACGGAAGAAGAGCGACATTTTCTCTTTACGCATGCCGCAGCATTAGTCGAGCGATTTACACCGCAGATTTCGAATCTAACGGACCAGGCGACTTCCTTGATCAAAGCCAACCTCCGCTTTGCTGAACTACTGGACGAACAGGTCGACTACGCTGCTCTGATCGGGGCCGCCCAGGTGCTTGCCCGCTTTGCCAACGAACGGTGGCTCCATCAGGTCACGACCGCGTTCTCCAAACCGTTGCCTGCAACCCAGGTTCCCCCGGGGGTGACCGGCGATGTGCTGCTGGCCGAGAAGACCTCTTACGGCATGATCGTCGTCGGCGGGTCCGGAGCGAATACGTATGAGCTCGACGGGCGCTTCGGCCTCGTGATTGATCTTGGAGGAAACGATCACTACCGAGGAACAATTGCCGCTTCTGCGAGTGAAGACCAGGGTAATTCCGTGGTCATCGATCTTAGTGGGAACGACACCTACGACGGAGTCCCGCTCGGATTGGCCACTGGGCGACTCGGTGTCGGCCTTTTGATTGATCATGCGGGCGACGACGTCTATCAACTCGACCGTGGGTCCGGCGGCGCGGGATTCGGCGGACTCGGGATTCTGTTCGACGGCAAAGGCAACGATGCATATATGGGGAACCGGTTGACGCAGGGTGCTGCGATCGGAGGTTTGGGTCTGTTACTCGATAACTCCGGCAACGATCGCTACACGAGCTACGGATTCGCTGTTGGATTCGGTGGCCCGTTGGGTATCGGCGCCGTCGTCGACGTGGCCGGTGACGATCACTATCAGTGCGGTGACAAGTATCCCAGCTCCTACAATGCACAGGACGCCCCCACTGTAAAAGCCGGTGATCCGTTGTTTCAGTACGATTGCTTCGGACTCGGCACAGGATCAGGCCAACGCATTCTCACCAAGCGCCTCGAATGGCAAGCCCACAATTTGGCCGGTGGGTGGGGAGTCTTGCTCGACATCGACGGGCACGATCACTACCAGAGCGCAAATTTTTCACAAGGGCATGGATATTTCTTCGGCACGGGTGTGAAACTGGATTTGGACGGTGACGACGACCATCAGGCGGCTCGGTATGGTCATGGAGCCTCGGCTCATTTTGGCGCAGCCCTCTTCATCGACCGACAAGGAGAGGATCGCTACGGATCGTCAGGTCCGCTCTACAATGCCGGAGTGGCTTGGGATTATAGTACGGGACTCATGGTGGACGGAGGTAAAGGCCGCGACACCTATCTCTTCGACCGTTCGACCGGGCTAGGCATGGCTGACCTTACCTCATGGAGTGTCTTCATCGAAGAAGGCGGCAACGACCAGTATCGAGTCTCCCGAGGGATGGGCATAGCAGACACGACGAGCCTCAGTGCGTTCTTTGACCTTGGTGGAACGGACGACTACCCTGACACACCGACCGCGAATTCTTTTGGCACATTAAAGCGCACCAACAATACCATCCAACAGGATGTCTCCGGCGGCTTATTCGTTGATAAATAGCCCGAGATTTCAACCTCATAGAAACTTACCCTCCTGTATCACATCAACCAGATTCAGTTGCCTCCAGCCAATGTTTTCAACCTGATCCATCAGCGAGATCCATCCCTTACCTTGACTAACCTCAAGTAATGGCTACTTAGAAGCTCACACCCTCAGTATTGCCCCTAAGGAGGCCAAAATGAGTGAGTCAATGATCGTCTCGAATCTGCCGGTACTTCCCATCAAACGCACGGTTCTGTTTCCGGGCGTCATGATGCCGTTGACCGTCGGTCGAGATCGGTCCATCGCCGCAGTCGAGGCGGCCATGAAGACAGAAGACAAAACACTCCTGGTTATCGCCCAGCGTGCGCCGGATGTTGAAGGACCGGAGTTGAAAGATCTCTATTCAATCGGGACTAAAGCCGTCATCAAACAGCTCGCCCGGGTCTCTGAGGGACAGATCCACGTCATGGTTCAGGGACTCGAACGAGTCGTCCTTCTCAGGCTCGATCAAACAGACCCCTATTTGGTTGCTCGTGTCCGCCAGTCCACCGAACCGACGGATACAGGCACGGAAGTCGACGCCCTGCATCGGGCCATCCAAGACATCGTGGCCGACCTGCCCAAGCTTATTCGCGCTCCAGGCATGGAAGAAGCGGTTGTCGCCTTGGGGGCGGAACAGGACCCGGTCGCCTTGGCCTACCGGATCGCGTCATTGCTCAATCTCACTGTCCAGGAGGAACAAAAACTCTTGGAGGCCACCACACGCGTCGATCTCCTGCGCACTTTATATGCGGCGATGTCTCGCGAGATCCAGATCCTTCAATTGAGAGAGAAGATCACGACCGAAGCGCAAGCCAAGATCAGCAAGTCGCAACGCGAGTATATTCTTCGCGAACAGCTCAAGGCGATTCAGCAGGAACTGGGCGAGTCGGATGGTGACGAAGGTGAGACAGGTCGTCTGAAGAAACAAATCGAAGAGGCAGACCTGCCGGACCACGTTCGGAAGGAGGCTGAACGTGAAGTGACTCGTTTGGCGAAAATTCCTCCTACGTCACCGGACCATCAGGTCATTCGAAGCTATCTTGAATTGGTCCTTGAGTTGCCTTGGAAGAAGGCGTCGGAAGACAGCCTGGACCTCGCCCGCGTCCGCCAGGTGCTGGATGAAGACCACTATGGGATCAAGGAAGTTAAAGAGCGGATCGTCGAGCACCTGGCCGTCTTGAAATTAAACCCCGGTGCCAAGGCGCCGATCCTGTGTCTCGTCGGTCCTCCGGGAGTCGGCAAGACCAGTCTGGGTCAGTCCATTGCGCGAGCGATGGGCCGGAAGTTTGAGCGATTCAGCCTGGGCGGCGTGCATGATGAAGCAGAATTGCGCGGGCACAGACGGACCTATGTCGGAGCTCTCCCCGGTCGGATCATTCAAGCGGTTCGCCGGGCCGGCGTGAACAATCCGGTCTTGATGCTAGACGAAGTGGATAAGATGGGCCGCGACTTCCGAGGCGATCCTGCTGCAGCGCTGTTGGAAATTCTGGATCCGGCGCAGAATCACACGTTCCGCGATCACTATCTGGATCTGCCGTTCGATCTGTCTAAGGTATTCTTTATCACCACGGCAAACACACTGGATACGATCAGCCAGCCGCTGTTGGACCGAATGGAAATCATTCAGTTGGGCGGATACAGTGAACGGGAAAAGGCCGAGATTGCCGTACGCTATCTCTGGCCGCGCCGTCTCACGGAGGCGGGCTTGCAGCCGAGCGAAGTCATTCTTCCCGCAGCAGTACTTGATCGGATCATCAGCAGGTACACGCGGGAAGCAGGTGTGCGCCAGCTCGAGCGAATGCTCGGACGGTTAACCCGCAAGGTCGCGTTGCAGTTCGCCGATATAACGGACGGACGGGAGCGGGCGCCTGTCACCATTGCGATGGATCAGCTCACGGAATGGCTCGGCACGGAACGGTTTATACCGGAGGAAGCGAGGAAAGAACTCCCTCCCGGAGTTGCGACCGGTCTCGCTTGGACACCGACCGGTGGCGACGTTCTGTACATCGAGACCAGTTTATTGCCGGGCAGTCATGAGCTGTCGTTGACCGGACAGCTCGGCGACGTCATGCAGGAATCGGCTCGCGCGGCCCGTAGTTATCTCTGGGCCCATGCAGAGGAAATGGGACTCGATATCTCCCGCTTCAAGCGAAACGGGGTTCACATTCACGTGCCATCCGGAGCCATACCCAAAGACGGCCCTTCCGCCGGGATCACCATGGCCACGGCGCTCGCGTCGGCCTATGTCAGGAAACCGATCCGGAAAGACACGGCTATGACCGGTGAGGTGAGCCTCAGTGGATTGGTCCTGCCGGTCGGCGGAATCAAAGAGAAAGTTCTCGCCGCACATCGAGCGGGAATCAAACGGATCATTCTGCCGAAGGCCAACGAGAAGGATCTCAAAGAAATTCCTGAGGAGGTCCGTCGCGACATCGAGTTCATCCTGGTCGAGACCGTCCACGAGGTGCTGCGAGCAGCCTTCACCACCGTGGAGCACCAGGAGGAACCTTGTCAGGTTTCCGCCTGACAACCGACGAAGGAGAATGAGAGGCATCGTCTCACCGGATCGAGACAGTTGGCGGACCGCAAGAAACCGGAAAGAGAGGAAACTCCCGATGGGTAAGCAACCGGAGATCGGCGCGATCGTGAAAGTCATCAAGACCGACGACGAGTGGAGGAAACTCCTGTCACCGGAGACCTATCGCGTCCTGCGACACGAGGAAACCGAGCGGCCGTTCGTCAACCCCATGCACGAGAACCATCAGGCCGGCATTTACAATTGTGCCGGGTGCGACTTACCGCTCTTCTCTTCGGAACACAAGTTCGATAGCGGGACGGGCTGGCCTAGCTTCTGGCAACCGATCGATCCTAAGGTCATCGGCACCACAACCGACTTCAAACTGATTTTTCCACGGACGGAAGTCCACTGCGCCCGCTGCGATGGCCATCAAGGCCATGTCTTCAAGGACGGTCCTAAACCGACTGGACTGCGATACTGCATCAACGGCGTGGCATTGAAGTTTGTGCCGGCGTAGCGACTTAGCGCATTGAGTTCTTAGTGTGTTCGCTCGAGCGATTTTCTCGGTCGCCCTCACGGCAGAATCGCCATGATTCTGACTGGTCCGCCCGTGCCTCCCTTGATCTTGATTGGCAACGAAACAAGCGTCGCGCCTTTGGGCGGGAGCTGCTCCAGATTCGCGATGTTCTCGAGACCATACTTGTCAGCACCATTGACGATCTGGTGTACGATGAAATCCTGCGAGGAACCGTAATCGATACTCGGCGTGTCGATGCCGATGCCATCCACGTTGCGCTTCGTCACGAGAAACTCAGCCACCTCTTTCGAGAAACCGGGAAAGTGCAACGTCTTCGGGTCAGACGGCGTGTCAGTTCCAAGATACCGATGCTTGTCCGGCCAGCGTCTCCCCCACCCTGTAAGCATCAAGATGACCGCTCCGGAAGGAATGGGGCCATGGCATGACTCCCAGGTCTTTATATCCTGGACCGTCAATCGATAATCCCGATCCTGTTCAACTGCCGAGCGAACGTCGATCACTACCGCTGGAGCCACTAAATTCTGAAGTGGGATGGCATCGACCGACCGCTTCCCCTCGCCAAAATGGATTGGCGCATCGATGTGGGTTCCGCCATGTTCCGACATAGAGAAATCCCCGGAGGCATACCAGTAGCCGGCCATCGTCTTCCCCCACGCTGTCTTGTTCCAGCTGAAAGGCTTGTTCGTCGGCCAGAAGACAGTCTGCTCATCCAGCGGGTAAGTGAGGTCGAGGAGCTTCTTCTCATCGATCTCTGCCAAAACCGATGTTGCCATACCCAGCACCACGAAGGTGATCATGGTCATTTTCAAAGACATCGCTCCCTCCCTCATCCTCAAGTGACTAAGAGCAACTGCCCCCGCCCGGCGGCTCCTCTTCGAAGTGACTATTTTGAGATAGGTTCTAAGGCTCCTCCTGGCCTTCGTTCGACAAACTATGGTATGTGAGCCTATGGGTCTCCCGATGGTTCTACTGCTGATTCCCCCGCTGACGCAACTCAACACCCCCTACCCCTCAACCGCGTATCTCACCGGCTTTCTCAGATCTCGTGGTATCCCATGCGAGCAGGCCGACCTGGGGATTGAAATGGTCCTCCGATTGTTCAATCGAGCCGGACTGACTGCCCTGTTCGAGGAGATACGGCGAAGCGGGAAGGATCTCCCTGGGGAAGCCCAACAAATGCTCACAGTCGAACGGGCTTACTTGGATACCATCGAGCCGGTCATCGAATTTCTGCAGGGACGCAATCCCTCGCTGGCGACCCTCCTTGCCCGACCGGGATTTCTTCCCCAAGGTCCCCGCTTCGTCGGTCGCGTTGGCACAAGGTTGTCATCACGAGGCCGAGCAGAACATGATCGTGCTACACAGTTCGCCACGTTCTTCCTCGAAGACCTTGCCGATCTGGTTCAGGCGACCGTGTCATCTCACTTCGCCTTGAGCCGCTATGCGGAACATATCGCCCGTGCTGCGTCGTCGTTCGACACCATTATTCAGGCATTGGCTCCCAAACCGACGCTGACGGATCAATTCATGCTGGATGCCTTGTGGTACCATCTCGACCGTCTGAATCCTTCTCTCGTCGGCTTGACGGTGCCGTTTCCCGGCAATCTCTACGGTGCCTTTCGCATCGCCCAGTCGATCAAGACGAACCGGCCGGATATTCAGATCGCCCTGGGAGGCGGCTACGCGAATACGGAACTGAGACGTCTCTCAGACCCGCGTGTGTTCGACTATGTGGATTACGTGACGCTCGACGACGGAGAACGACCGCTGCTGTCTTTAATCGAACATCTGTCAGGAACCAGGCCTCGCGCACAACTCTCTCGTACGTTCTATCGAGACAAGGAGCGAGTCGTCTTCGCCACCGAGTGCACGGACCGGGACTTCACCATGGATGAAATTGGATGCCCGACCTACAGCGGCCTCGCGCTCGATCGTTACCTGACGATTCTGGACAGCACGAATCCGATGCACCGGCTGTGGTCGGAAGGCCATTGGAACAAACTGACTGTGGCGCATGGCTGCTACTGGAAGCAATGCACGTTCTGCGATGTGGGGCTGGATTACATCGGCCGGTTCGAAATGACGCCGACCGATCGACTGCTTCATCAGATTGAGCAACTGCTCGCCGAGACCGGCCGCCGCGGGTTCCATTTTGTTGACGAAGCTGCACCACCGGCCGCCTTGAAAGCGCTCGCCCTTGGTTTGTTGGAAAGAGGCATCACGATTTCGTGGTGGGGGAATATCCGATTCGAGGAAGCGTTCTCTCCGGACTTATGCCGACTGTTAGCTGCCTCCGGCTGCATCGCAGTGACCGCAGGACTCGAAGCAGCGTCCGATCGTCTGCTGGAGCAGATCAAAAAAGGCATCACCGTGGATCAGACTGCCCTCGTAGCGGCGGCCTTCAGAGAGGCCGGCATCCTGATCCATGCCTATCTGATGTACGGGTGTCCCTCTGAAACGATTCAAGAAACGGTGGATTCGCTGGAGCGAGTTCGCCAACTGTTTGCTGAGGACCTGATCCAATCCGCCTTCTGGCACCGGTTCACTGCGACGGCCCACAGTCCGATCGGACTCGCGCCGGCCGAACACGGCCTCCGCATCCTCGGTCCCACGTGTAAAGGGTTCGCCGAGAATGATTTGCTCCACGAAGATCGTGTCGGGAAGAATCCGCAATGGCTCGGCGAGGGCTTGCGTCGTTCAATGTTGAATTACCTGGAAGGACGCGGTCTGAACCTCGACGTCAGGCGATGGTTCGACCATTCCGTCCCACGACCACGGGTTTCTGGCGCCTGGGTGAAACGACTCCTGCGAGACAGGACAAGGAAAGATGACCCGCATGTCGAGCGGCGGGTGGTCTGGCTTGGAGGAACACCGGTGGTGACGGCACGTGCAAAACACGCTCGCGTGATCCTACCGGGACGTACGAGCGATTCCGCTGTGTCCATGTCCAAACCGCACGCTGTGTGGCTCGCGGACCTGATTCAACAGTCCACGCCGAAGAACAAACCTTCGCATCCTTACCCGTTGCTTCGTGAAGCGCAATCTGCCTTTCCAGGAAATCCCAAAGAGTTCGCCACCTACTTAGACAGCCCATCGTGGAAGAAAGTTCGCGCGGCCGGTCTGTTGCTCGTGTAAAGGGCGTGAACAACTCTCAAGAGCGAGACCTCTCGACAAACACAAAGGGCGGGAGCAGCCAACAGCTGCTCCCGCCCCTATTATGGATACAGCACTCGCTACTTATTCGGCTGCGGCGTATAGCGGAGGTACGGCTTGACCGCTTTGAACCCTTTCGGAAACAGTGTCTTCGCTTCTGCATCGGTCACCGCCGGAGTGATGATACAGTCCTGCCCATCCTTCCAATTTACCGGAGTGGCCACCTTGTACTTGGCAGTGAGCTGTAGCGAGTCGACGACGCGCAATAATTCGTCGAAATTCCTGCCACATGAAGCGGGATAGGTCAGCATGAGCTTGATTTTTTTATCTGGTCCGATCACGAAGACGGACCTGACCGTCATGTTATCCAGCGCATTAGGGTGGATCATGTCATACAACATCGCCACCTTTTTGTCCGGGTCGGCAATCAACGGGTAGCTGACCGTACAATGTTGCGTTTCGTTGATATCTTTCGTCCATCCGCGATGGGAATCCAGCGGATCGACACTGATGGCCAGGACTTTGACCCCGCGCTTGGCAAAATCATCCTTGATCTTCGCCATATAACCCAGCTCGGTCGTGCAGACCGGGGTGAAGTCCTTCGGATGTGAGAAGAGAATCCCCCATCCGTTACCCAACCACTCATGAAAGTTGATCGTCCCTTCAGTTGTCTCTGCCGTAAAATTCGGGGCTTCGTCTCCCAATCGTAGTGCCATGATGACCTCCTTGTTTACGAACCTGTCTGGCCAACAGATGAATGGAACTACGATACTGTCTCCCCCAGACCAAGTTCAAGTGGAAACCTATCCCTATGACCCAGCCGTGATATTCACTCGGCTCCGGACCTTTTCATGACCTGATGCGGTCAAGTCACTCTCCGTGAGGAACACGCGTTCTTCTGGCAACTTACCCTCCCCCGCTAATCGGTCGCGCATCTGTTTCGCCCGCTCATCCGCCAAGCTGCGGAGACTTGCGTCCTCCACAGGGATGGACGCAGCCAGCTGCCGTCTCATCTCTTCAATGGTCGGCGGTTTCGGAGCCATGTCCGGCTTCGAGGGGGGCGTCGTGCCACCCTGCTGACCCTGTTGTTGATTGAATCGTTCTTTGATCAACCGTTCTTCTTCCGCAACCGGCAGGTTTGTATCCTTTGGCGAAGCCCTTTCCTGTTGCCATGAGGCCAAAAGCTGCGCTTTGAGTTTCTGCAAACGGAGCGCCTGGCGATCAGACACCGGGTCAGTTGTTCCAGTAATTTCCAGCCGCAACCCCGGTCGTTCTCGAAGCGCCGTGATCAATGCCTCAGCCTTCTTCAACTCCGCTGCCCCCGGCACCGCCGATCCTGGCTCGAATTCGAAGTATTGCAGTTCTTCAGCACTTCCTCCGCCCGGAACCAGCTTGCCTACCAGGGCAAAGGGAGAGGCGACCATCTTGGTGAGGAGATTACCCAGAGTCGAGAGCAGGACTCTGCCGTACTTGAAATCCGGATCATTGAGGTCCCCACGAATCGGCAGATCGATCTCAATCCGCCCGTTCCGGTCCTGGAGGAGAGCCACGGCGAAGGGAACGGGAAGCGACGTCGCATCCGGACTGTTGGTTTTCTCGCCGAACGTCAGTTGATCGACGACGACTTTATTTTCTGCTTCGAGCACTTTCTGGGACACCTTGTATTTCAGGTCAAAGAACAGCTTTCCCTTCGATAGCTCATAGCCGACGTACTTTCCGCTATACGGTCCGGCCGTCGTCAGATCCAAATTTTCAAGCGTGATGGCCAAATCGGTGAAGGCGTCCTCGCTCAGCGGATTGATAGTCCCAGCAATCTTGAGGGGCGCGACCCGATCGACTCTGCCGGCCAGATCAACGTCGGCCCGAGCGATCTGCTTGGAAGACAATCCCTTGATCGTTCCCGTGAAGTCTGAAATGCCCGTGCTCACTGGAGGCTGAACTGTCTCATCACGGAACGTGGCCGCGGCCTTCAATAATTTGACCGCCCCTATTGTCACGGAAACGGGAGCACTCTTAGATTTCTGATCTGGTGGAGGCTTCTGATCGGTCGGCGCAGGTGCCGGCTCAGAGGACCTCAGTTTTGCAAAGTTCGACCCCCCATCCGACAGGATGACAAGATGCACGACCGGTTCCTGGAGGCCAACTTCTTGAATCGAAAGGGCAGTCGGCTCGACGGTCAGACGGATGGTGTTCAGGGAGAATCGTTTCATCGAGGCTACTTCATCATCCTGATCCCGTCCTGCGATGGACAGATCCGTCAAGTTGGCATTCCCCTGATAGGACAGGAACGGACCACGGGGATGGTGAACCGCGAGGTGCAGCTGACCATCCACGTTCACGGCACCGGACAACACATCAATTCTGGCCGATTTCTCGAAGTACGGTTGAAACGGCCTGATCGCGATCTCTTTTAAGCCCAAGGTCAAGTCAGCCTGAAAAGGGTTTGGTGAAACCGATCCGGTTACGCGGATCTGGCCCGTGTCATTGATCTGCATCGCGACGGACAGAGGAAGCGGATCCTTCAGGGGAATATGGACGTCATGCGTATCCGCTGTAAGAGAAGCAATTCGGATGTGTGCGGGGGTTTGAAGCGATCGATCTTCGAAATCGACGGCATGATCCTCGAGGCCGATCTGTTTGAGAAAGACCGACCATGGCTTCTCTTCTTTCTGCGGGGATGCGGCGCTGGCGACTGGAGCGGCGGCCTGTGAGGGGACCGGCGCGAACAACTGCTGATAATTGACCTTTCCATCCGGATTCAGCCACGCCGTCCAGGAAGCCTGTTCGACCGCAACGTTCGCCACTGTGATGTCCCGCTTTGCCAAATCGAGCTCCACACCCTCGACCTTCACCGTCGGAATCACAATCACGGGATCGAGCCCACCCTCTTCGGTGATCTTCAAATTTTCTACCTGCGTGCTTGCCTGTGTAATCTGTACGAGCAGCGGATCGGCACCGGTATCGAGGTTATACGCGGCATCGGCTGTCAACATGCCGTCGGCAATGGTGAACCGAAAACGGTCCTGCATGTACTTCCAGAGGCTGGGCAGTTTCACCCCCGACAAGACAAACTTTCCGGATGATCGAACCGGCTCAAGGGAAATGGTTCCTTCCCATGCGAGGGTCTCACCTTTGCCCAGTTCCGCAGTAAAGGCGTACGAATTTTCACCGCCCGGCTTTGTATAAAAGTTTTTGAGCGCGATGTGGATCGGGACGATATCGAGTGCAAAAGGCTTTGGCTTTGAGTCATCTCTGTACTCGACCACACCTTGCGTGATCTCGAACTCCCGTATCTCGATGGCAGGGATTGGAGATGGTGCCTTCTCCTCCTGCGGTGGAGTAGCCGCTTGGGGCTCATTGTGAGGCGGTGCCAGAGCAAGAAGGTTCAACTGCCCTGCTTTCGACACTCTGGCCGAGACAAAGGGGAGCACAAGCCGAATCGAGTCGAAGACATAGGCCCGACGAATGAGAGAGATCGCCTGGAGATTGATGAAAAACTCCTCGAACCCGATCACCGGAGTTTGATCTACTTCGCGGATATCGAATCCGGTCACCCGAAGGGACAGTGTAAAGGGATTCACTTCAACATCCGCGACCGAAACGGGACGGTGAAGTTGCTCGGCCAGAATGGGAATGACTTGGGTCTTGATAATATACGGAAGGAGAAAAAACCCGACGAGCGTGTACACCACCAATAAAACAGCGGCAAGAATCGCGAGACGAGGCGAACGGATCAACCAGTGCATGAATGGCTAACCAATTGGTGCGCCCGGCTGGAATCGAACCAGCGACCCTCAGCTTAGAAGGCTGATGCTCTATCCAACTGAGCTACGGGCGCAGCCTTATATTTCAACTACTTACTTTCCGAGTACTCTGCTGTAGATTCGCTTAGTGTTCCCGGAGTGTTCTCGTGGAGATATTTGTGAACCTTTAGAGCGGCTTGCGTCAAGTCTCGCTCTTCAATGGCGTTATACCGCTTCCACATTTTCTCTGATTTATGCCCCACGATCTTCATGGCCGTCGCCGTGTCCATCCCTGCCCGTCGCAGGTTGGTTGACGCACAGTGCCGCAAGTCATGGAATCGAAAATCCATGATACCAGCATTTTTCAACGCAGTCTTAAATGAACGACTAATCCGCTTCAGTGGTTGCCCTTTATAGGTGAACACATATTTGGTAGCGAGACTCCGCACCTTGGCGAGCCTCTGCAAGGTGAGCCTCACGTCAGGAGTCATAGGTACCTGTCTGGCGGTCTTGGTCTTTGTATCCAGTGTTCGTAGAGCAATGAATCCTCGTTTCACGTCCACACGGTCCCACGTGAGGCCAACGATTTCACTGAACCGCTGCCCCAACTGGTATGTAGTCAGCAAGACTGGCCTTATGTGTGGCTTAGCTTTCTGATACAACTTTGACCACTCCTCGTCACTCAATACCCTATCTCGTTCATTGTTCGCGTTGGGCATCGGGACCCTGGAAGCCGGATTACTCTGGAGTAGTCCTCTTCGGATTGCAACGTTGAGACAGTGCTTCAGTGCAACATGGTCGTGGTTGATTGTTTGAATGCTGGCTGGTTTCCCATTCGCCTTCTTCCGCTGTGCTCTGAACGCTTCGATGTCCTGTGGCCTGACCTCACTCAACAGTTTGCCACCAAAGAACGGAACAAGGTGAGTCTCAACACTATGGGACCGACCTACGAAGGACCGGAGTGTTTTGACTTCTTCGAGTTCTAGGTAGATCTTTGCCCAATCTTTGAAGAGGACAGGTTTTGCCTGTTCACTCTTCTCCTGTCCGAGTAGAAGACGAGTCCTGATGACTGATTCCATCTCTCTGGCAATGGTCTTGTTGAGACAGCCGACTTTCCACCGTTTCTTTCTTGCCCCTGGTACTCCGCCTGCCAATACCAAAGACTTCCCGTCCTCACTGTCAATCACGCGGAACTCGACATAGTAGCTGTCAGGTCGTTTGGTCAGTCCCAACTTTCTTCCCTCCTGCTCTCTGCGCCGCTCGGATCCATGCTTTGAGCGCCTTCCTGAAGCTCCTGCGTCTCTCGCCGCGCCTTGACCGTATGTTGGTCAATCCACCTGTCGAGGTGTTCCTGCTTGAATCTCACGAGACGCCCAACCTTGACGAAACCTACCTTCCGTGCAGATACCCAGCCGTAGAGAGTCAATTTGGAAATGCCTAGATACTCCGATGCCTCAGCCATTGTCAAAAGTTTGCTCATGATTCTCCAAAAAATATTCCATCACTATATTCAATACATGTAGCGAGAACCGGGGAAGTCTTACGACCCCCCTACCGCCCAGATGAGCCCGCGTACACGCCGGCATGGTTTGAAGCCTGAGCCCCCAGCGGTGGTGGGCCATCGCTGAGGAGCAGCCGTCACGCCATTCCGGTTCCCTCCCTGCGGGCCTCCGCCCGTTCAGGCCTGCCCGCTGCGAAAGCGCCTCTGCCCGCATCTTCCTCCTCTGTGCCCCACCCCTGTCGTTCGTGCGGGGTGGGGCAACATTTATAAGGAGGAAATCAGATGGAAGAAAACCAGAGACGGCGGGCCGTCACGCACAAACGTCCGTTACCGTATCGTGTGCCTCGCTTTCGGATCGCGCTCGTGTGCGAGACATCGGGCTCCGCATCCTCTGCACCGATCCAGACATCCACTGTGGCCGCGGCTCTGCTTCGGCCCTGTTTTGAGGGCCTCGATCGCGAACAGTTTCTCGTCTGCGGCTTGGACGCTAAGCATCACATTATCGGCATCAACATCGTCTCGATCGGCTCCTTGACCTTGACGATCGTACATCCCCGCGAGGTTTTTAAACCCTTAATCCTCATGAACGCGGCCGCGTTCATCTGCGCCCACAACCATCCGTCGTGTGATCCTACGCCCAGCTCCGAGGATCGGGTGTTGACCCAACGATTACGGCAGGGCGCCGAACTGCTGGGGATCACGCTCCTCGATCACCTCGTCCTTGGCGGGGACCGCTACTACAGTTTTGCCGACCAGGGCTGGCCAGTTCTCAGCTCCTAAGAAGCCGCAACACCCAGATAACGGCCGACGCCATAAGGGCGATTCCGATCACGGCCGTCCCCCAGGCCACGATATCCGCCGCCATCATCGATCCCAACTGATTGATCTGCGTTGCCAAGTTCTTTTCTTCTCCTCACATCCGAGAGAACTGACGCAACCGGCCGGCCTGCGCCAGTCTCCCGCTCCGACCGTCTTAGCGCACCAGCGCTGACCTGCCCCCTGTAGTTGTACCACTTGCAATGTGACTCACGCGCACCGTGGCGCGATGGCTTCCGGTGCCGGCGGACGATAGCCCAGGGCGCTGTGGGGCCGAATCCGGTTGTAGGTCTGCCGCCAGCACTCCACGAGC
>DASPUC010000044.1 GCA_035623075.1 Nitrospiraceae bacterium
GCTCAACTTCTTGACACCTAAGTCGTTCAATCGGTTTTTTATACAATTACGAGAAGACGAGGTTAAGGGCTTTCGATCGGAGTTAGACGTAGCCCTCGGTCAGCAAGCGCAACAAAACGCTCCATAGGATACTTGGTCTCCTCTTAACGGGTTTCCAAAACCCTGAGCGGTCGTAAAACGGTCGTATAGCAGGGCTACT
Organism: Nitrospiraceae bacterium; assembly: GCA_035623075.1. Lineage (NCBI taxonomy): Bacteria > Pseudomonadati > Nitrospirota > Nitrospiria > Nitrospirales > Nitrospiraceae > Nitrospiraceae bacterium. The sequence goes on from DASPUC010000044.1 coordinate 200, forward strand.
TTCCGCTCATTCTGACTCACTCAATCTCACTCCTTCTTATTTCACAAGCCATTGAATTTCCGATTCAAAGCCTGTGAAACCCGCGTCAGCATTGAAGTTGTTGAACTGGCCTCAAATCAAATCCCGGCTTCGGCACCACACCTTACTTCTGAGCAATTCGTTCCAATTCATCAGGGAGCGCCCCACTGCCTCAGTCTTGACACATCTCGACAGACGGCCTAGCCTTTCGTACCTCTGCCCTGGAGCAGAAAGGTCTGCTGCCGAACGGGAAGTTATGAAATGGCGTCACCGGGGGAAGGTGATGACCAACGAGGAACTGACCACCGCGATCAACGATGCAATCTACGATTTTTCTGATTCGTTGCGTGGTCTAATTGAAGAAGCTGCTCGGCGCCTGGAAGAGGGACAAGCTGATGAAGCGCTGAGGCAGTCGTTTCGGTATGCGGTTCGCATTGTCACGCACATCCAGAACGAGAAGCCGAAAAAGCTTTGGGAACGGTATTGCCAGAGATGTCAGCAGAGTCATTTGGCTCCGATCTGGTATTGCCGAGAGCGTCAAGATGATCTGGAACATGCGCAAGAATGGCTGTGCGGCAATCGATATGGTGAGTCATCAATCCATGAGAAGAATCGCTGGATTCTATGGGAACCTCCGCGGGATATGACAATATAATCGGTCCTCACACAGGTTTGTAACTCGTCTGCGCTAAAAATTAGAAAATGTGAGTGCTGCTGTCTCCTTGCACTTCCTCTATCGGCCATTGTGGATTGGGGATTCGGTTCGGCTCACCGTTCTCACTGAGAATCAGACGGAAACGATTTAAGATCTCAACCTCCGCGACACAGTTATCGGGACAGAAGACAAAACCAGATTGTCGTTCCAACCAGTGTAATTGCCAGCCAGCTATTATTAAGTCAGGCGAGTGAGTCGATTCTTTGAACAAATCGTTCGGCATGAAACATCTGCCAACTCGATCTAGCCTGCTTAATCATCAGAAGCATTGTCCCACTCAATAGATGCTCTTGCTCACTTCGTTCGAGAAACCACTCTCCACACCGCTACTATTGTAAGCCGTCACCGCGAAGTAGTAGGTGTTTCCGACTCCAAGATTAGAGACCGTATAGGACGTCACGTTGCCGACGCTCACGGAAGAGCTATAGACTCCTGAGCTAGTGCCAAGATACACCTTGTAACCAGCCAGATTGGTAGAGGCATCGGGATTCCAGGTGAGCGTTGCTGTGCTGTGACCGCTTGGCTGGCTGGAGGACCCAGCCGTCACCGTCAACGTTACAGGAACTGAGATACGCCCTCCGTTGGCCGCGGTGATCGTCACAATTGCCGTATAGGTGCCCACGGACAAGCCCGCAGGATTGACACTCACCGAGACTTGAGCTGAGCGCGCGATCATTCCCATCGTCGGGGAGACGGTTATCCACGCGGCGTTGTCCCTGCTGCTCCAGATAACCATATTATTCGAATTTTTAAGAACGTTCACAATTTGGCTTGGGAGAATTTTCCCACCCTGCACGGCTTGGAAACTCAACGTTGTCGGACTGGCTTGCAACGCCAATGCGTCGGGAATTGCGGCCAGGGCAACCGTGATAACGAGTCCGGTGCACAACAAATATTGTTTCAACGTACTCATGTGTTCCCTCGATGTTTCAAGCAAAACGGTGTCGCCCTCCGAACTCGAAGAGTTCGATGGTTGCGTTGTTTCAGAGTCGTTCCCGCGGGGACGAGGGATCGCCAGAGCAGCATGCATGCCATGCAGACGAGACCACGAGAACCGAATGAATTCGCGGATTCTTAATGTGGCAGCGACGAAAAACCGTGCGGTGTCCGAACCTCATCGGGCGTCGGAGCGTAGGCTGGATACTACAACTACGACAGGGAAGCGACTTCTTAGGCTATATGTGTCGCCCGGTCTTCCCTTGTCCGGGCAAAATGTATGGGGAGGATTAATTCAGCGGCAGAATATCGTATGACGACGTATCGTCCATGAGGCTGAGGCATTGTTCCTGTCAGCAACGCAGCAGGCCAATCACTATGTAAAGGTCTAAGGGTCAGGTTATTGAGGTGAGTCGGTTCCAAGCGGCGTCAAGGTAGCAGGGAGGCGGTTCTGTTTTTTCATTTCATCCATGTCCTGATCAATCACCTTCAAAGCCTCAAGCTGGGACTCTAACTCCGCAATGCGTTTATCTCGTTCTCGTATTTGTCTCTGAAGGGAGTGCACCACGCTGGGATCAACAGTAGGTGGATCGCTTTTGTGTTCCGCCGAGGGAGGAGGCATTGTTCCGCAGGCGCTCAGAGCGATGACCCCCAGCAGACAAGCTCCTAGGCAACTCCAAGCTCTTGTACGCATCACACTCATACTCTAGATGTGTCACGAGAAGCAGTGTCACGCCAGTACATTCGCGTTTCTGACGACACCGGCTTTCAGTAGCGCTCTCCAAGCGTTTGTGGGATCTAAACCTGGATGGAGTGGTGAAGTGTGAAATCCCCAGGCTCGTCCCTGTGGGCATCGGTGTGTATCCCCGGCTAGCCGTCGAGGCTCGCTCCGCCGCTCCTGCTTGATATCCTCCCTCCCTTCAGATGTGATAACAATGTTAGGCCGCATGGTGACTGAGAAAAAGGCCGATAAAGAGTAACAAGCGAAGACATTGATAGGTGCCGTGAGCTCCAGCGGAGGGGAAAGGGATTGTCCGCGTTGTCAACGACTCGGGTTATCTCGGCTTTCGCATCCTCTCACTATCCGGCTCCTGTCGTCGATCATCAGCCGGCCGGGCAGGAGTATCTCGTGATGGGAAAAGCTGCGAACGGGCTGGCGTGATGGACTTATCAATCGAGAACGCTCATCGCAGACCGCTCCCGATCCGTATCGGTGTGAGCCGTTGTCTCTTGGGCGAAGCAGTCCGCTACGACGGTGGGCACCAGCGAGACCGGTTCCTGACCGAGGTGGTTGGGCGCCATGTCGAGTGGGTGCCGATCTGCCCGGAGGTCGAGGCAGGCCTCGGTACGCCTCGCGAAGCCATGCGCTTGGTTGGTGACACGCAGCAACCCCGGCTCGTGACGATCAAATCTGAGCAGGACATGACGAAACCGTTGAAGATGTTTACCGAGCACAAGCTGGAGGTCCTCGAAGCCGCCGACCTCTCGGGTTATATTTTCAAAAAGGATTCGCCGAGCTGCGGAATTGAACGGGTACGAGTCTTTAATCGACGCGGCATGCCGAACAGGACCGGCGTTGGTCTGTTTGCGGGAGCCTTCATGAAGCGATTCCCATTAATCCCGGTCGAGGAGGAAGGTCGCCTGTGCGACCCCGCCTTGCGCGATAACTTTATCGAGCGGGTATTTTGTTATCACCGCTGGCAGATGCTCGCACGGGGACCTCTGAAGCGCAAAGCGGTCGTCGAGTTTCACACGGCACACAAGTATTTATTGCTTGCTCACAGCCGCCAGCACTACGAATTGCTTGGCCGATTGGTCGCCCAAGCGGGTCGCTACTGCCCAGAGGAATTGATCGAGCGTTATGGAGCCGCATTCATGGATTCCCTGGCGGTGAAGGCGACATCTCGGAAGCATGTCAACGTCCTCCTTCACATTGTTGGACACATGAAAGAGCGACTGGCCACGAACGAACGAGCCGAACTGGACGACGTGATCGACGATTACCATCGCGGCCTCGTGCCGTTGGTGGTACCTATCACACTGATCAAACATTACGTCGCTCGATACCGAATCGACTATGTTCGGAATCAGGTGTATCTCAATCCGCATCCGAAGGAACTGCAGCTGCGCAATTACCTATGAGGGAAGCACGATGGGAACAGTGACGCGCGGCGTGATTTTGGTCGGGCATGGCGGCGTTCCGAAAGATTGTCCGCAAGAGTTGGTCACGAGATTGAAACGGTTGGAAGCCCAGCGGCGGGCTGCCAAGACTCCGCCTACGCGGGAAGAACGCGATCTGGATATGAAAATTCGACGCTGGCCGAGAACTCCGGCCACCGACCCCTATCAACCAGGTCTCGAAGCGGTGGCTGCTCAGTTGCGTACACAGCTGGACGGGGTACTCTTTGCGGTGGCCTACAACGAATTTTGTGCACCGACGCTGGAAGAGTCGGTGGAGGACCTCATCAAGAAAGGCGCAACCCACATTACCGTGGCGACGACCATGTTCACTCCGGGCGGGTCGCACTCGGAGATCGAGATTCCGGAGATCCTTGAGCAACTGCGAAGACAGTATCCGGGCGTTGAACTCTGCTATGCGTGGCCGTTTGATCTCACGATGGTGGCGAAGATGCTTCGGGAGCAGATTGCAAGGTTCAACTGACGATCGAACCTATATTTGCTGGAAGGCTTCGTCCGCTTGGCCTGCTAATCACACGGGCTGACGTAAACGATCTGAAGGATTGGCGTCGAGACCTACTAGGTTTACCGTGAATCCTAGTGAGCAGTCTGGTTTGTGGCCTGACGGTTCCCATCATGCTGGGCAGAACCATCGTCCCGATCTTCGAGAAAATTCCACTTCGGCTGGCGCCACTCAGGCGAAGCTGGGGTCGTAGATTGCTGTGGGTCCTGGAGGACATTGGGTGGCCGCTTGAGGGGACGCACCTTTTTGCCATCCTTGTTTGAGAGGACAGCGCCCTTGTGCCCTGGTTTAGCTTCAACGGGAACGTTGCTCGGGGCTGATTTTATTTTGGGATGGCCTGACACAGAAGGAGAAGGTTTCGTAGGGCGCGGCTTTTCACGTGACGTATTTGGTAACAATCTCTCCTGATCCATATTTCTGTTCTCGCTGTTCAGTGGCGCGTAGGACTTGAGTCCAGAGTCAACCGCCATGGGAGTATTTGTTGTCGATGGTGCCGGATTCTGATTATTCGAGTGAAGAACGCTGGCTCCGCTTGATTGTTTAGGCACGTGCGTCGGTGCAGATTCCGGCGAGGTGACTGACGACGAAACGGCGGAGGCTTGTCCCCTACGACGGTCGATTGACGTGCCGGAAGAGTTCAAGGTCTCTGCGACCAACGTGGAGCCCGAGTCGTCGCTTTCGAGGCGGATAGCTCCGCTTCGATTGACGAGACGATAGGCACGACCGATGCCGCCCGTGTTCACCACCGCAGACTGAATATCCCCTGCCGAGCGCGCACTGAGAAGGACTTGAGCACCACCTGCATCCGCTAATTCTCTGTTCGAAGCGGCACTGGCCAAGGCGTTACCGTTTAAGCCTGTCACCTGGCTCAAGGTTTTCTGGTTGATCGCATAACGAATGAGCCCATCGCTCATGAGGTCGAGAGTAACTTTTTGTTCTGGGTCCGATCGGGCGGGAGCTACGTTCGCAACGATTACACCTTACGTTGATACACCCGGTGCCAGCAGAGTCACATAGCCATGTTCCGATATGTGTATGGTGCTACCGTTGACGACTGCCGTGAATTTCTTGGGTAGATTCTTTTCGGAATTTACGTGATCGGCGTGAGAAGCACCCGTTTGGATTTGCACGGCTGTTGCTAAAAACTCACCGGTGTTGATCTGGTCCTGCTTACTGAGGCGATTTTTATGCGGGTTGATCAAAATAAATTGGCTGTCTTCTGATGGAAGCTGGCCCAACACCACAGATTGGTCCATGCCAACGACGCGGTTCAAGCCGATCGAGTATACCGAGGGCTGAACAAGGCGGACAGCCTCATTGGTGGCAAATGAAAAGCTGTTCCAGTTCAGAATAGTTGTCCCAGAAGTTTGGACTGGAGGAGATCCCACTGACGAAGCCGTCTGGTCAGGGCTCTGTCCTACCGAAGCATGCTCCTCGAACGAACTCGCAGCGGAGACTGGGGGTGCTGCCACTGGGAGTGCGGCAAGCATTGCCCACAACATAAATGCGAACATGAGCTGGTCTTGCTGCACGCTCATGTTGTGGAAATAAGGCACGGTTTTTCCCGCTCTTCTTCTTTCAAGTCTGTTTATTATCTGATCCATTCAATACAAACTATCGCTCCTTCTCCCAACGGATGCATTACACAGATGGGGGGATACGTAAGAGTGTGTGGCAAAAGGCATTTTTTCGTCTTTAATAATCAATACCTTATAGAGATGAAGGGAAGAGAAATACCGTGATCTTTTGAAGATTCAACTGGTCATGGTTTCTGATGGCCGCTGGCAATGAAACATGGTTATTTTGTTGCCTCGCCCCGTCCAGCGGTAGCAGCCCGATTATCAAATAGCGGCAGGTCGAGGGTAATCGTAGGTAGGTACATCGACGTTACGCTACGAATTGTCCATCCCAAGATCGGCCGGCCATACAGATAAAAGATGGGAACGATCTCTTCCGGATTAAGATAGCCGAACGTGCCCGTTACAAGGTTCGAGAGATTCGAAATAGGCGGATTGGGAGTAATGGGCACTGAGCATCCGTTGAAGCAGACGAGCCCAGGCGGGGAGTTCAAGAGAGTCAGGGCGTTACTCGGCAAGACGGTGCCGGTTAGAAAGGCCGAGATTCCTCCAACAGCGGCGGTTGCACGGATGCTCAAGGTTCCCGGATTGACAGCGACAGTCATTGGCGCAGCCTGCGTGCCGACGACGCCATTGAAGGCTTGCAGCGTTGAGTTTGCACCAGCGGTCACATTAGTCCCGGAGCCAACCGCACTTAGTACGGAACCTCCATTGGCGATGACATTCACCGATCCTCCCGTGTTGAGCGATCCCAGCGTTGCATCCGTTCCCGCCATATAGGCGATCGATCCGGTGCCGCTGGTAGTCGTCGAGGCCGCAGCCATCGTGATCGGCCCCGTCGCAGTTGTAACTGTGACTTGGTTGTTCCCAGCCACTGTAAGGTTCGCGAGTTGCGTGACTGAGTTGGAACCGGTCAGATTGAGGTTGCCACCAGTCGAGGCGATGCCACCGCCGATCGTCAAATTGGCGGCATTGGTTGTGAAGTTCCCCGTCACCGTCGAAGCGTTCAGCGTCAGCGCGTTCGCGTCGGTCAAGGTGACATTATTCCCACTGGTGATCCCAACCGAACTGAAGTTATTGCCTCCGTTGCTCAATGTGATGTCGTTGGCGCCGGTCGCCAGCGTCGTGACGCCCGCCACCGTGATGGCACCACTCTGGGTCAGTGCGCCATTAGTAATCACGTTCAGGTTCCCACTGACCGTCGAGGCGGCGAGATTGAGCGCGGTGCTATCGGTCAAGGCCACGTTGTGGCCATTCGTAATACCGACCGTGCTGAAGGTGTTGCCTGCGTTCGTCAACGTGATGTCGTTGGCCGCGGCGAGGGTGGTGGAGCCG
>DASPUC010000045.1 GCA_035623075.1 Nitrospiraceae bacterium
AAAAGACCTGCTGGGGAACCACCGCTTCGCACACGGATGTGGGGATGCATAATGTCTCTCAGACACTCAGCGTCTTCGGTGGCGACCGACGATAACCCCTTACTCTGCTGCTGCCGTGCGGACTAGACCGCGTCGGTTCCCATCGATCATCGCATGAGCAACGCCATAGCCACGAGGCTGGTGGGAATGAGCACGGCGGCAGCGGGCAGGGGCACGGGGAGAACGACGGCAAGGCCGGCTGGGACGTCCAACCCCGAGATGAGGGAAGCATTCACCAGGGTTCCCGAGGTGGTGTATTCGCTTACGCTCGAGGCGAATTGCTGCGTGACAAACAGTTTCGAGCCCGAAATGGCAAGGCCGGCTGGGCCGTTCAACCCCGAGAGGAACGAAGGATTCGATGAACTCACCGCGGTGCCTGCCGAGTTGAGGGTGTATACACCCACGGTGTTGCCCTGATAGTTGCTAACATACACCTCCTGGGCGTGGGCTGGGAGACCGGCAACCACCGCCAGACTCATGAGGAGGAGCACTACGAGCGTCGCTCCCACGCGTGAGCAGGCTCTGGTGGGCAGGGAGAAAGACATGCAATTTGTATCACGGGTCATGGTGCCACCATCCTTTCATTTATAGAGAATGACGACCATGGATGTGTCCCTGTAACATGGCGCTGGAGTCCGCGGCAACGGGAGTCATGAAACTTGAAGAATTGGTAACAATGAGCTGCGGTCTCGTGATCGAGTAGACGCAAGACGCGCGCCCGCGCTTCGAAGCCATCCGAGCTCACGGGATGGGCATGAGGTCAGACGGGTGAACCAGCGAGGGACACCGCCTGAATGAACGGAGACGGCAGAGTGTGCAGCAGCGAGATGGAGTCAGATCCCCACATGCTCTGAATTATTTATTTGGGTATAGTCCCACTTTAGCCACCAGGAGTTCCGTGTGTCTTGTGAAGCAATGTCATTGACCTCCCCCCAGTTGTTAGGCCACCCTCTCAGTGAGTCATGCCGACAACTCCATTGGCTTGAGTTCGACTGTTTCTGGGGTCGGCGGACGCCATCCCAGCGAGCTGTGAGGCCGCGCCGTGTGTAGTACCGGTCACAACTGTGACTCGTGTGTGCAAAATTTTACGCGTGCAAAATTTTACGCGCGCGAAAAAATAGGGGCAAGAGACGTTACACGGCTTGTCGACCGTCGGTACCATAGGCACTAGTGGAACGGGACTCCCACGCAAGTAAAAGCGGGGCATTGGGGGTTGGGGCCCCCTTTATGGGCTTACTTTCCTCATGTGCGCGGGGGACCCAGAGGTTGCGCCTGGGTTGCGGAATTGCGGACAGGTGACCCGTATTTGGCCCACTCCTGTCCGCGTGATTCTCAGTGTTTCTGCGGATTTCGCAGGGTTAGGTGTACTCCCTACGGAACTCATAAGCCGCGGGTCACCCGTTCGATCCGGGTCACCGCCACCATTCAATACCAGCGACTTATGAGTTGGATACTTCGACTCCACTTCCTTAGGTCGCGGCTGAGTTGCGGATTTCGTTTCCCAGTCATTATCGACGATTTTCCCAACCTACTCTCGGTTTCCACTTGGGGACAAAGGCCTGGCCGACTTTCGTCGATCCAAGACGAAGAGTCAAAGAGAATTAGCGGTGAGATCGACATTGTTTCAGACTACCGTTAATGAAGGGTTCATCATTTGGCTCGAACTCATTCTCCACATTAAGTCCTTCCCTTGACACCCTTCCACGGGCGGCCTATGTTTCTTATCAGACTTTGAAGGTCTCCGAGGGTAGAGACGACTATGAAACACCAAGTGGTGATTGTTCTCGTTCTTGAAGTGTGCGGAGCATTGAGCGTGCTGACTCTTCCGTGTGCGGCCCAAACACTTTCAGCTCCCACTGCACCAAATCAAGCACCGCAGAGTCAGCAATCAGGACCTCAACCTTCCTCGCCAAGCGCAGGACCAGCTGCGACCACGAATGCTGGTGGAACCTCACTACTCACTCCGGCCCCGACCTCAACGCCGACGGCACCGACTCAAATGGTACCTAGCGCCGCGGGCCGGGGGCTTCCAGGGATGCCTGCAGGGCCACCCCTCAATCGTCCGATGGGTGCCCAGGACCCTGCTCCCACCTATATGCGACCGACGGTGATCGGGCCGTTGGAGTGTGATCTCACCGTTGATCCGGCTTGTCTATAAGAGTGTTGATCTCAAGAAAGTCTCAACAGGATTTACGGGAGACTTTCCTGTAGGAGGACCCTTGCGCCAGACCACGTAATGATTCCAACCTTACAATGGAAGCTGTTGAATCATACGCAATAGAAAGGAGCTCACCGATGAGAGAGAACACGATTATACGGAGGGGCGTCGCCCTCGCCGTGATTACGTCGTTCATGAGCGTGACGACGGCGTGTTATGGCCCCTTCAATCTGACCAGAAATGTCTATCATTGGAACAGCGAAATCAAAGGCAGCGGCGAGGTGAATGAAAAATGGATGAAAGAATTTGTGTTCTTCGGGATGATCATCATCCCGGTCTACATGATCTCCGCGCTGCTCGATGCCTTTATTTTCAACTCCCTCCAGTTTTGGACGGGGAACAATCCGGTCAAGATAAGCCGTGGACCGGATGGACAGATTGAAGCAGTCCAATTCCGAGACCAGACCATTCACGTGGCATGGTCAGACGATCACCGGTCAGCAGCAGTGACCTATCGGCAGGATGGGCAGGTCATCAAGACCGCCCTGATCGTGGAGGATGGCAATGGGTACAGACTCACAGAGGGAAGCGGACAGTCACTCTACCGAACCGAAGAAGCGGTCGATGGAGGACTGAACATCGTGGATGGCGAGTGCCGCCTCGTGGACCATGTGTCCTTCGACCGACTCCAGCAGGCATCGATCGACTTGGCACGGTCACTCTAGGCCCCTCTGGTAGCTTAGCATCCTTGCATCTGTCGTGCTTTCCCTCGCGATACACCGATTTGTTGACTCGACGCTTGCGCCTTTATCCGTCTCCCTCCTACAATCGGCCTACCTGCGAGCCGCTCATGCCCTTCACGATTCGCCCCCTCTCAACGAATACAATGATTATGAAGCAATCGATTTTTCTTCTATGCCTGTTCTTTCAAGGCTGTGCCCAGGCAAGACACATGATTAATGTGCCTGACATCAACAAATCCGACTCTGTCGTCGTAAGAGATCTCAGACCTGCCAATGAGAAAGAGAGCGAAACGTTTAGCTTCCTGATTTCCAGTGACGCATTTGGAATTTTCCGGAAAGGTGACGGCGTACTCATCCCTCCGGCAACCCGTCTCCTTCAACACCGGGCGTTTGAGAAATTTTGCTCAATTCAACAGCCATGGGAACTTACCATTCACCACCTGGTTGTTTACTTGAATGCAAAATCTGCCTTAAGACGGAGTGCAGTGAACAGTGGCTTGGAGGAGATGATTGGCGCTCCGGCAGTTGCAGCCACTACAACTCATACCCTAACCCTCATCTCGACACTTGTCGATCGACAGGCATTTGAATCTCTCGCCCAAGCAGAATATAAAAGGGCGCTCTATACAGACACTGATAATATCGACGACCCAAGTGTCTATGTTGTCTATATAGATGCTGCAATCACTGGGAAGCGAGTGTTCGTAAAAACATTGACTCCGGCAACCGGCGGGGACAGTCAGAATCCCCTTGCTGATGCAGTAGAGTTCACCATCCCATATTACCTCTCGCAGTATTAACGAGATAGGGGTTTATTGTGTGATTGATCTGCCCCTCCTTTAATCTCGATGACATCCTTATCGTCGTCCCGAAGATCAGTGGCGTCGACGTGGTTACTGTATGCCCTGGGTCTTGGCACCACATCACCTTTAACCCAGCCCTGGTACCTCCCGTGGCCAAAAGGGTGACTGCTCAATCTAACGATGTGGCATGGTCGGTCTAACACCTCTGTCGACCTTCCTGGCAAGGAGGTAAATGGGACTCACAGGTCACAGCCCCTCCCCACTGAGCCGAGGAGCAGAAGTCCGCTGGCCATTCGCTGTTTTGGTTTCTGAAGTGAGGTCCGGTGTTCAGAGGTTGCGACTAGCTTACAGAAAGACTGACAGGATGGCCCTCCCTGGCCCTCTCTCATCCACCCTCGCATGTTGACGATTCAATTCCTTCAGCTGCTTATCTGTCGAATCAGTGGGTCTCATAACCAGCGGGGGGTTCGATCCGGGTGTCTTGTCCCCACGCCAGACAGGCCTTAGTTCACAGAAGTGATGTGTAGGCCGCTTGGAGTCGGCGGCGGAGTTCCCTGCGGAGGAGTAACAGATGGTGGTGTGGGAGTTGTCGTGACAATGAACGTCACCGGCACGGTGACCGAAGAGCCTCCGGTGGCACTGAGCGTGATAGTGCCATTGTAGGTTCCGACGGCTGTGGTGCCAGTCACCACATTCGCGGTCACAACTCCATTGCCTGTGCCCGAAGCCCGACTGAGCGTCAACCAGGCGGCATTGTCGCTGGCGGTCCAGCTGAGCGTGCCGCCCCCCGTGTTGCTGATGCTCAAGGTCTGGGCCGTGGGGTTGGCGCCGCCCTGTGTCGCCGTGAAGGTGAGGTTCGTCGGACTCACCCCGATGGCCGGTGGCACGGGGGCTGTTGCGACGGTGAGCGTCACCGGTACGGTGACCGAGGAGGCCCCGGTGGCATTCATGCTCACAATGCCGCTATAGCTCCCCGCCGTTAAGGAGCCAGTGGTCACACTCAGCATCATGGTTCCGTTCCCAGTCCCCGAGGCCGGACTGAGCGTCAACCAGGCGGCATTGTCGCTGGCGGTCCAGTTGAGTGTGCCGGTCCCTGTGTTGCTAATGTTCAAGGTCTGAGTCGCGGGGTTGGCCCCACCCTGTGTCGCAGTGAAGGAGAGGCTCGTCGGACTCACCCCGATGACCGGTAGCACGACTGGAGGAGCCCCGGCAGGTGTGAAGATCGCGAGGTTGCTCTCGCTTGACTCAAGGTTGGACGAATTATAGGCCGTGATGAAATAGTACTCCCTGGCTGCCGGCGTCCCGATAGAGAAACTTGTCACCGTTCCCAATGTGACGAGAAGAGACGCCGTGCCAGACGTTAGGGTGCAGGGCAGCTGACTGCATTGATAGACGCGATATCCTACCAAGTTCGGTGCAGGGTCGGGATCCCACGTCAACGTAGCGCCCCACGCAGTACTAGACCACAACACAAGGGCAGCAGCGATGGCTCTTACCCAGTTCAGGCGGATACTCATCGTGTTTCTCCGGTATTAATCACACCCTTCCCTGAGAAGCCAATTTCTCACGCGCAAAAAATCTATATCTGATAGCTCAATTGACTAAGCCACATTAGGAGAGATCGAAAAAGGGGGAACAATTCACCCCTTCTTATCGTAATTATGCAAGGTGCGTGCCGTCGTAAGAGGAGGAGGCAAAGATAAAAATACTCGGAAGATCATCCCCAGAGAAGAGAGGACCGGCTGTGACGTGGTGGAAGAGTGTAGGCGGTGAAAGAACATCCATCTGCAAGCGTTATATTTTTCAATGAATACACGATGTAGGCGTTTGCCTACATAAGCAACAGTGCGGAGAATACTCGAACGCGGTGACTCAAGACCTCTTTCACTCACAATGCAGGCACAACAGTCGATTCCGATGTTTAAACGCGACGTCCCACGAAACAATGGCATTTGTGGAACCTCAAAGCAATGCAACCAGGTGCAGACAATTCGCATTTGTTTGCAGGGCCAATTCGACTGTGAGGAACAGCGCATCAACTCCCTGCTAGAAGCGAGGTCGGCTCAGCAGAAGAGGTGACCATTCAATGGTTCTGTACCTCCCCATCAACTGGCAGACAGAGATTGGGGGAGTCATCGCATCGCCACGATGACTGGCATATTTGCATAAACTCCAAATTAGGCCACCAGCGCAACTCTACGGACTTTGAGCAGCTGCGTTACCATGATCTTACACACGCTTCGCCTGTCGCTGCACCTGCAGCGATACCTGGATGGGCGCGGTCATTTAAAGCTGAAATCGGTTCACCACGAACAGCTTTCGTTTAGGCTGATAAATAAAAGGAATCAGGTTGATACAGTCACACTGCTGCCCTGCCAGCTGGTAACTGCCCGTTCAGTTCGCGGTGGATAAGAAATACATCCATTTCTTATCCCCTCCTTTTGAGTGATTGGATTCGAGCCAATAGTCCGGGAGGCTCGAGGCCTCACCAAGAGGTGTCCATGTTCAAAGAATTTCCTCCCGGGATGAGTACGCTCACGGTTGTGTGCCTGGCCTCTGCCTTAGCGGTAGGGGCTGGTGAGCGTGGAGAAGCAGCGGGTTTTACCCTGGGCAATGTGAAATCAGCAATCGTGGTCACTTCAGAAGTCACTCGCATCTCGATGACTCGGCCTGCTCCGCTTCCTCCTGGGCTCACCTATTGCGATGGTGAACCCTGTGCCTCAGCACCGCCATTGGTAATTTATATCTGCCCATACAACGAACCGACGTGCACCCCGACGCGGAACACGACGATCATCCCGCAAGTTGATGGCAGAACCATTAGCGGCCTCTCCCTTTTGATCTTCGCACCCACCCACACAAATCTTTAGTTAACTTCGGGAAGCGGAACACTTCGTTCTTCGACCGTGTGGGACTTAGGTTCAAAGATTATCCTCGGCTCATCGGAGCAGAACGGTCAGATCAGCTATAACGCCATAGTTCCTGTCTGGGATGGAACGACGACTCTCAGCTTTGAGAGCACCATTCTCAGCTCCACACATCTCGATAGCGTCTTCTACCGTCATACCGGTTATGAGACCGGCACGGCAGCGATCGATCTCCATGCCCTTGGGCAAAAGGTCATCACGGCTGAACAGGCAACGGCCGGTTTGACACTGGATCACGTTACGGCGTTTTATTTTCCTCCCGAATTGAATAAAGGTGGGCTCGGCGAGGGCAACTTCTCGTATGGAAATGGAATCGTTGGCATCAATTATGGGAGCCCTTCAGGCGTAGCTCGCAAGGGAGGCATTGTGAATGGTGCTATCCCCTTGTTTGCCCATGAATACGCGCACGAACTGTTCGATGAGATCAAATCTATGTTCTTGGGTGACTACTCGTGCTTGAACGAGGGCATTGCCGACGCATTAGCCTTCTCTGTCGGCTTCATTCCCGAAGAAATCTTAGGTCCCGTTGCAAGCGACAAGTCCAGTTTTGATTCTGATTGTTCTGCCCTCAGTGAACTACATGATGTGGGGAATTGTTACTTCTGGCATGTCAAGAAAGCCGGATTGCTGACTCCAGCATTCCTTCATGGAATCTTCCATCCACACCATACGTTCAGCTTTAATAGTTGCGACCAGGGGGCACTGACGACCGGGAATAGCCTCTTGGTATACTTCACGGAAGCAGCGGGAGGAGTTGATATGGCGCCCGTGCTCAACTCGATGAAAATCCCGCACGCAGGATCTTATGAGGCTGCAATGCAGACCCTAGGGTTTAGGTAACCCTTTGAGGTAACTCGAATCAACCTGGGAGGATTGTAGCAGTACCCTGATCGAAGGTTTGAATAATTCAGGCAGTTGATGTTTCTCGCCCAAACATATCCGTCCTTTCATAATGCCTTGACGGCACGCGACCTTTTCGCTAAACGGAATTTATTCCAGTTCAGATCGCCGTTCGCCCTTCTATCCACCGCGGTACCTGGATCGGTGCGATGTAATACTCCCCGAAACGGGTCACCGCCATTAAACCAAGCATGGTCGACCGGAAGCCTCTGATTTATTACCGTTGCAATATGACAACTTCCCTCGGCATTGTCTTGCCTGCCATTCACAGTACTAAAGTGCTTGTGCTTCCTGGGCTGCTAAAAGAAATCTCGCGATACAGTCCGCAATACCTGCCTTGATCAGTATCGCGTCTTCCGCGAGCATATTCGTTCCGCTTTTCACGAACGAGCAGCTCCACGAGAACGGCTGCCGACCATTTGACTGCACCTCGTATGTCACCTTGAGTTCAAAGGTTCTCTCCATTTCTTTCGTCCAGTCCAGATAGAATCTCGCGATCACACCGGAAATGGTGCGCAGACTTGATTCCTGAATCATATACCCGGATCGCACTAGTTCGGATTGCAGTGCCTGAGAGAACACGACTCCAATCGGCTCGGAGAGAAACAGTTTCGCTTCTGAACACGGTGGATTTTCGACTTCATGTGGTCGGACACGCTGCTCGTCTGCCGCTTGGTATCGGAAGAGTGCCACATGAACCGCACCTTGCCCCTTCACGGAATTGGACGCGTGATAATCAAGAGACAGGACGCGCAAACAACCCGCTATCGAAATCAGCGTGAACCACATGCAGGCAGCCAGTATCCAGCGTGAGCACATCGGTTTTATGGCCAGTTTGGGTTCATGTCACGGCAGGCAGGCCCTACCATATCCGAATCGGATTAAGACGCGCAACACTGAGTAAGCACAAGCCGCTTGTCTTCCTAAACAGTCTCCCCTACACTGCATGCGTTACTCTGGTACAGAAGGACGCATCAACTTTGTCAAAAAGTCCACCTGACGACCTGTTAGTCAATCGGTGGCGTTTGTACTTGCGACACTCCGGCGTCTTGGTAGTCGCAATGGTGTTGCTCTGCGCCATAGTCAGCTGCAGCTCGGTTCCTCGGCGGCACCTCTGGAATGTTGAGAAAGGGGTCACCTTCACGGATTTGCAACGGGCTCCGGAACGCTATCAGGGCAAGACCGTGATCCTCGGAGGGGTGATCGTGCACGACGAGAACAAAGACGGGCGCCTTTGGCTCCGCATGAAGAATCGACCGCTCGATGACAATCAGCGTCCTCACCTGGCAGACGATCCCGATAGTTCCGAAGCCGGATATTATTGGGTGGCCGTGGAAGCAGGAAAGATCCCCGATCACTATCATGACTGGGCGCAAGTGACGGTTGTGGGTCAGGTGGTTCCCACACAGCCAGGGGTCAGATCTGATCCGGTCCTTGCAGCCGTATATCTCCGGGGCTGGAGCAGGTTATCCAAGGAACATAGCGTTTGGGAAATCGACGATCCGAACTACACCATGGATGCACCGGCTGGGCTGCACGGAGAGTAGTCTTTCGCGTTTATTTACTCCTTCCTTTCCAACTCCTTTGCTCTCACACCTAACGGAGCGAGCATCGCAAGAGCAGCTTTGTGGACGAGTTGCACGTACGCTTCAGTATCGTACGCGATCGTGCCATCGTAGCCAGCCACAGCCCGTACACGATCTTCCGGCAGTGCCGCCTGACTATCGCAGATCACATAGTGAATCGTTTCACCCGGCTGCAAGGAAACCCCTCGACGCTGGAGTTCCTTTGCTGCAATGCTCGTCCGTGTAGCGTGGCGATACCGTTCGGGAGGCCGCGTCAACGTTTTCCCGATGGCTACTTCTTCGACGGACGCCCGCCCTTCACGAAGATAGCTGCAATACTCATCGACGATCCCTAACACGTCCGGAATGATCGCCTCCAACTCGGCAATCGTGCGCCCCTGACTCAGCTTCTGTAAGATCTCGGTCTGCGCGCGTTTGACGATAAGCGGCGCATCCGACCTCCGGATTTCGAGCCCGCGCACTTTGATCCGACCATCATCGAACAACCCGACGAATTGATTATGTACCGGCATACGCGGATCCACCCGTGACGGTAAAAAGCCGATCCACCGGTAGAGCCCTTCCACGGCAATGGACAGTTTCGTCTGTGCGCTGATCGCCATCGCAAGCTGTTCGTAGTCCTCCCTACTCGCACCTTTTTTCTGTAACCAGAGTGAATCGACGATGGCATGCAGCAAGCGGAACTCCTGAGACTCCGAAATGTCTTTCGCTCGCAACAGCACATCCCGGCTATAGGCGGTTACCGATTCGTGCGCCTCGATCCTGCCAAAGCGGGCGTTCTTGTACCCCAGATAGCCGAACGACACGACAAGCAGCCATTTCAGCGCCGTCTGACGCTGATCGATGATTTGTTTCATCGCGGCATTCGTGGCATTTTTGAGCTGCCGCTTATAACGACCTCGCTTCGCGAGCAGGGGCGCAAGCGTTTTCGGCACCAATCCGCGCGATTGACGGCAGGTGTAATGTTGAATTTCCGGCACGAGGGCGGCAGGATTGTGCTTGCAGCAGGCGCAGTTCACTGTCTCCGGGGACACATTAAACTGGACCATGATCGCGGGGTACATCGACGCAAAGTCCAGCTCGCCGACCGACTCGTGATAGCCGGCAAGAGGGGCATAGGTCAGTCCCCCTTGATCTGTTTCCAGCAGCTCGAAAGCGGTTTTAAACGATTCAGCCTGTTGTTTCCGATAGGGAATCAGGATGCCATCCTGATGAGCCCGCTCCAACTGCATTGAAGTAATGCCGGTGCCGGTTGTCGTACGGGCCATCTGCTGGATCGGTACTTTCGTTACACGCGCCTGTTCGAAAAGTCCAGCCACTCCGGTCTCTGCCAGCGCGAAGGAATTGTGACGGTCGAGGTGCAGCCGTCCATAGAGCGTTTGCGATCCGGCCTGCGCAACCACATGACCATAGGAGAAATAGGATCGAGGGGCACGCATGGCGATCGGCTGCGTGGTGTCTCGGTTGAGCATCAACGGTACACGCGCCAGTCGCGCGAGATGCATCAGCCGAGGCAGGAGGTATGAATCTCCCCACTCCGTAAGCAGTATATCAGGGTCATAGCGGTGGAAGAGTCCATTTATCGTTTCGACAAACTCAGCGGCATTCTCTTCTTCGACCCGCCACTCCGTCCCCTCGATCCGAACAAGCAAGTTGAATACTCCGCCATGGTTCGGATTGGGTGAGGTGCCTTCTAATATCAATTCAATGATCGACAAGGGTGGCATCCCATAGTTCGTGTCCCACGGAGAATCGCTGGCTTGGATAGCCTGAATGATTGCATCACCGGTGATATCGGCGTCACAGCGACAAAGAGGAAAGAGATGGCGGTCGTAGAAATACAGTTGTGGCAGCGGCACATCGGCCTCATAGAACCGAAGGTGCGGCGCAGATTCCATCACCAACTTCACCGCTTCTTGAAATCGCGTCGGTTGAACGATCGAGATCTCACTGACGGGAATCGTATCGGCATCCCACAATTCCCGACGTTCGACAGCGCGACAACGGTGGACAATGTGACGTTCTGTGAGGAGGTGGGTCGCTAGTGCAATATCGGTGTGGCGACCGGCGAGGTAGAAAGCTGGCTCATAGGGATCGACAAGGCGACGCCGGCTCCCCTCATCATCGAGCAGCCATATCGCCATGCCGTCATGAACGGGATAGACATCAAGGAGCCACCCCGTGAGATGGTGAAGAGGAAGACTGGACATCGTGGTCGACCAGGGCACGAGATAGACGTTGAAGATGTTTCTGATGTTCCAATAGCATCGATAGCAGCATCACTTCGAACGGCGTATCGCGTGCCAGGTACGCGCCGGCTGCCGAATGTTGCCGGGCTGCAGCAAACAATACGTCTAATGCTTGCTGATCCTCTGTGCGCAAGGCACGTCGGTAACGCCGCCAGCTTGCGATTTCCTGATGCACCAATTGCGTAAACGTGACGAGCGTCCGCCCCATTGCTATCGAGACTCCAAGGCAGTGCGAGCGACTTCCCATGATCGGCCCAATTCGCTGCCTTCTTCTTCAAGCCGCACCAAGCCTTCCTCTTCCTGCACACGAATGACACGATCGGCCTGAACACGTAACTGGTCGAGGTAACGTCGGCTGGTGCGCGTCAGGATTGGAGCTGGCGGGCACAAACACAGCAAGATGTAGCCCTGCTGCGTCAATCGTTTGGTCGCCTCCATCATGCGGCTCAAAAGTCGTGAGGCCTCCGGCTCAGGAACTGCTTGGTCATAAAAGGTGTCGAACAGACCGGACAAAATGGCAAGCCGTGACTGATACCGGTCGAGCGCCGATGCTAAGCAGTCGGACACTAGCCGTTCCATTTGATGACAGGTAAAGGCGCGAGCGACATGGATCATCGACAGCACCTTGCGAGGTTGCTGACGATGGGTACGGGCCAAGCGTCCGATGACGAAGGGATCGAAGGTATTGGCGCCGTCGAGATAAAGCACAGACTCTCCTCCTAATACCCGCTCCGTGGCTGCATAGAGCCCCAATCGAAACACGAGTGAATGCCCATAGAGCAGAAGCAGGCGGTCGTTCGAATGAAAAGGCACCTGCGCATGGCGAAGCGCCAGAAACCAATCCTGCATGGCATCATATCTCGCTCGTCCCATAGTGGTTTCATTTCGACAATCGGAAAATGGAAGCCCTGCTGTCTCCACGATTGCTCGCATCGTTCACCCTTCTCTTATCCGCAGCATCCGGCGGAAAATACTTGTCGTTGCCGGTAGGCATTCCAGCAAAACGCACACAACTCCACGGTCGAATGAGTGAATCTGTCGACACATTCCATTCGTCGCTCGACTGTCGCACCGCAATCGGAACAGGGGCCGCCTACCATGACCTGCGCGCTAGGCTCTTGAACCAGCATGAGACACCACCTTTGTGTTGGGACGAATGCGTCGATTGCAGACTGCGGACATAAAGACTTCCTCCTTTTGAGGCATAAGAGACTGCCATAAACGGACGGACAGCGGTTTGGCTCTTGTTGCCCGGTACAACTCCCCTTGCATCTCACGCAGTTGTCCATTCAGGGACTCCACCGTCCGTTCCAAGTCCACAAGTCGATCTGTTACCACCGGTCGTCCTGTCATATGCATGACCGTTTCCCTCCTTGTATTAAATCGGACAATGTCGAACTACCCCGATGAGAACGCCCTCGACGCGAAAGTCATCCGACGGCTCGACCATAATCGGTTTCATGGTTGCATTGGCCGGATGCAACTCAATGTGCGAATCTTTTTTGAAATAGGTCTTGATCGTGGCCTCCTGGTTTACCAGCGCCACCACCGTTTGTCCGTTTCTTGCCGTCTCTTGCTTCCGAACGATGACGAGATCACCAGGAAGAATCCCGTCGTCTTTCATCGACTCCCCCTTCACGCGAAGCGCAAATGTCTTGCCGCCTCGCAACATACTCGGCGGTACATCGATGAGTTCGGACTGCTGCACCGGTTCAATCGGTGAACCAGCTGCCACCATTCCTGCCATGGGAATTTCAGCCGACCGACCAAGTTGCTCAAGCGCAACCTTCACCATCCCGGGGATACGTCGCATTCCCGCTTCGTAGCGCGCTACTGACACGCGCGTGGTGTGCAAGGCATCGGCCAATTGCTGCTGCGTGAACCCTAATTGCTCACGAACTCGTCTGAGATCCACCGGCTTCATGTTGTAACCAATGGTTACACACAGAACGGCTGCTGTCAAGCCCCTTGTTTTGGCCTCTTATAAAAGGTGACAAAAACCCTGTGACGATGCGGTCTCTGTGTATAACTTCAGCTCAAAATCCGCATCCCGTGAGGCGATACGCGCGTGAAACGGCTAAACACCGCTCCTAATCTGCGATTAACAATTTGTCTGCTTCCAACAAGAAAAGCCACAAGATGTAGGGGTCAGACAGCCCAGTTAACCAATGCTTAAAAAATAGGCAATGAGGTCACCCTAGGGGTGAAATGCACTGCTTTCTTCATCGAAGTGGTCGGTATACACAGGGTTATCCACAAAAGCTGGGGAGAGCTTCATCCGGGAGTAACATACTTGACTCATCGGATGAAAATATGGTGGATTACTAGGCAAGAAACGGGGCTTGGAGAGCTATTTTTTGCGGGTTTTCTTGGGGGACTTCTTGGGAGGCTTAATGGCAGACTTCGGGACTGCAACCACCTTCGCCAGGGCCTCTTTGAAGTAATCGAAGGGCGTTCTAGAGGTCGTCATGCAGAGGACTATAACACTCTCCATGCGGAAGGTCTACAATGACCTCCTATTGTGGAGTTCATCATCTCGCTTCAATTCTTTTAGAAAAACTATGGATGATGTTGACATTTTATGGTGATGAGAGCGGCACGCATGATCGGTCTGGTACTCATCCTGGATCAGATGTCATCGCTGTCGCGGGATACCTCGCACATGAGGAAGATTGGAAACATTTTCAGGGGAGATGGACAAAATGCCTCAATAAGTATCATGTTGATGAATTTCATTTGGCAAGGTTTATGCGCGACAAAGAATTGCCATATCGCAATTGGAGCAAGGAGAAACGTGATGAATTTATCAATGAACTTATTGCAATTGCTCGTCGTCATACGTGCGGAGGTTTCGGAGGATTAGTCGTAGTAGATGATTATAATAAAATTCTGCCCGCCCAGATTAAACGCGAGCATAAACATCCCTATTATTTTTGTTTTCAGATGCTAATTGACATTTTGCTGTCCGAACTCGATACACTTCATCTTCCAGCTGGAGAACAAGTCGCCTTTATTTTTGAGCAGAATCAGCAGTTCGCAGATGGTGCTACCGAGTCTTACAAAAGAATAAAACAGTTTCGAGACAAGGGTAATCGATTAGGCTCCATTACATTCGGATCACGTAAGCAGCATGTCCCTCTCCAGGCAGCTGATCTTATCGCCTATACAATAAGGGCCGAATTATCGCGCTTTACTAAAGCAAAGCCTCGTCCAGACTGGGGCATGGAACTTAGTCGAAAGAAAAATCTAAAAATTGTGTATTGCAGTAAGGATGGATTGGAACGATACGTTCAAGATATTAAGAACGGTAAAATCAAGCACGCTGTGAGCGTGTCGCGTTCTATTTCGCAATGAATCATCAATGCTATTCGTAGTACGCGAGCTTGAGAGAAAAGTCTGAGTATTGCAAGACCATCAATGAGGCTTGATAGTTTTAAATGCACGCTAAATTCGTTTTCCTCTGCCTTGTCTCTTGTAGTCGAGAGAATGGCCATGTTTAGCACGTCGTTTGACCAATCAATTCCTTATAGTCAACGCGCTTTCCCTGCACAGAGGAGAGCGCAGCCATGAATCGGCCCTGGTCATTGTCTTTGCGAGTATTGAAGCGGAAGGATTGTTCATCGAGATAGCGGAACAAATGGAACGGCTCAACACTCACATAAGTGCCCTTGATGCCACGTTTCAACAAACTCCAAAAACTTTCAATACTATTGGTATGGATATTTCCTTGCACATAGGCTTCCGCATGATTAATGACCTTATGGGCATATTCTTTTCCGGCATTCAGATACCCGCGCCACTGATCGCTATAGAGATTTGAGCCAGGAACGATATGTTTCTTAATCATCGACTTCAGCCAATCACTAGTTGCCCGATTAATGACTTCAGCACGAACTTCTCCTTTTCGCTCCAGCATCCCGACGACGACCGCCTTGCGAAGAAATCCCTCTTGCCGTTTCATCTTGATTTGTTTGTCTCTATGCATGTTTCGAGCTTCCCCACCAATGTAAGTCTCATCGACTTCCACATCGCCCATGAGCTTGCGGTCAAGAGAGCCTTTCTGCAAGGCCAAGCGGAGCCGATGCATCATGAACCATGCAGTTTTCTGAGTGACACCAAGTGCCCGAGCAACCTCATAGGAACTGATGCCATTCTTGGCATTGACGAGCAACCACAACGCACAGAACCACTTCTCAAGCGGAATGGGACTATCCTCAAAAATCGTTCCAAGCTTCGCAGTGTATTGCTTGCGACACTCTTTGCATTGCCACACCGAGCGAGACTTCAAAAAGCCATACCGCATAGAGTTACAGCGTGGGCAGACTGGACCATTCGGCCAGCGCATAGCCACCAGCAGATCCAAACAGCGGTCAGGATCAGCGAAGTAGTGAATGGCTTCTTGGAGAGTCTTTGGGAGCTTCATGGTGTCCTCCTTGGTTCTGAGGAGGATTATAGCCATTTAGCCATGATGAGTCAAGTATATTAATGCCCTTCATCCACGATGCATACGCGCAGGTAAATGACCAAAAATGTCTAGAAAACTGCAGCCAACTTTTCCTATCAGCCTTGAAATGAACAGCATTTGACCAGCGCCCCACATTCCAGACAGAGGAAATCATCCTGAACCACTCGCGATCGCCGTGCTCTTACTTGTGGAATATGCCATAGGACGGGTGAAGGCATGGCAAGTGAGAGTCATGCTTCTTATTATTTGCACCGAAACTGCTTGCCTCAACGCCGTCCGATGGTCTCGCCTTCTGCACCTTCCGCGCTCGACATGCTGCTATAGCCTTGTATTTCCCCATCCTTCAGAACGGTGTAACCAGACGGGCACTTCCTCTCCATGACCTGGATGGCCTCTCTCCGGTGAGGCGACCCCATCGGACCGCCGCGGTCTTCTTTAAACAAATACGTCACGACCCCTCCGTTCTCCGTCTCGTGGGTCAATGTAACCGCTTGAGCACAGCCGGCGCAGACAAGTGTGAATTCCAGCCATGTTACCCTTGCCCCTTATCTAATGGGGCAAGGTTCACCCATACCGCTTCATGATCTCCTGTCCTTGAGTCATTCTCATGAACTCCAGAAACAGAAGTTTCCAGAAATTTGAACGACAACTTTATAGGCTTTCCGGTTGCGTTTTCGTACTCGACTATAAGTTCCTTCATAAGTTCCTTGATGCAAAATTCAAATCCGAAACGGCAGCTATAGCTACGGCGAAGGCATCACGTGCCCCGACGTCATCAAATACAGTGAATGCGACAAGTACCTGCCTGCGTAATAGAGCCCTCGCATACGGTGGCGCAGTCCGCTCATTTTGTCGCGCTTTATTTTTAACATCATGTGTGGATCGTCCACACCATTATCGACGACGTGCCAAAGCTTATTTGGCTGATGAGCACGGATAATTGGACAAAATCCCTTGGGTCTTTGTCATTTTTGCCATGGATCTTTGGTGTAAATCGAATAGCTGACCGGATAGGCTTCACCTAGAGGTTTGGTTTGATATATATTTGAATTTTGATGGATGTTTGAGCATTGTGATTTTATTGTTGACAAAGTAAAGTAACTTAATATATTTAAAATACATAATCTCGACAGGAATACAGATATTTAATGGACCAATCATAAAGCATGAATGTACTCAACCGCCTATCCAAGCTCCTTCTCGTTCTGCTCTTCATGGGAGTCCCACTCCAGCTTCTTCTCCCGCTGAACTCCCATGCCTTTGACTTGGTTCCGACTGATGAGGAGATCAAGAAATATCGCCAGAGTTGGAATCCATTTTCTGAGGGCCCGCTTCTGATTCAGTCTGTCGACATTCATCCGCAGGGACAACTGTCAGTCCGCCCCTTCTTCTTCTCTCAAGTTTCAGAAAAAAGCTACGGGAATACACTGTCTTTGCCTACCGACGCCAAGAACGGTCCAGTTCACACCTACGCTATTCAACCGCTTGTCACATTAGCCTATGGCCTGACCAACCATGTGGAACTCGGAGCCTCCACTTCCATGATTTCATTCTGGTCCAAAGACACTGAGTCGGCGAATAGCGGGAAAGGCGGTCCATGGACCACGGACACCGGCATGGGTGACACTTCGCTCATCATGAAATATCGACCGATCGTGCAGGACCCTGACAGCATGCGCCCATCTGTGACGCTGTATCAGCAAATCGTGTTGCCCACCAGCCGATGGGTGACTGGCACGGAGCGCCCGCCCGGCGGATTCGCGCCGCTCGGCCGACTGCCGTCAACCAAATTTGGTGAATTGGGGTTCACAGAAGGCGTGACATTCAGAAAGAACAGCAACCCCTTTCGAATAAGTGGCGGGGTCTATTACACCTATTCAGCCCCCGGGAGTAATGCTGGCCAAAACACCTATGCAGGGGACGTCATCAACACGCGATTGATCTTCGAGCATTTCTTGGACGACAAGAAGGGTCTGGCCTACAACCTCGAACTCGTGACCGTCAGTACGGCTACCTGGCGAGCTGACGGTCATGCGATCAATACCGGAGCCCTTAACGGCTCAACCGTCATCGGCATCGAACCGGCAATTCAGTTCAGGTTTACCGACTCTCTGGTCGGCGCCGTCGGCGTGCTATTTACCGTCGCCGGCCAGAATTCGCAGGATGCATTTTATCCGAACTTCTCAATGCAATGGTATTGGAACAAAGGCGACAAAGTGATCATGAGATAAACCGCCTCGCGGAGACAGATCGACATACGGTCATGATTGGATGTATTGCTTCCGCGGATGGTTCCCCCTGCTTTGCTGAGACTATGATGGCGAGTCGATATCACCGGTGTTGACTTGTGTATTCACTTTTTCGCACGGCACGGCGGGTCCGCATTCAGTCACGAACGCGTGAGTGAAGGGACTGGGTTACCCATTTGCTGGAACAGAATCAAATCCGTACTTGAGCAGGAGTTTTTGTATGCGCGGACTCATGATGAAATCGAAAAACTGTTCCGCGGCACTCAGGGATGAGTTCCGGCAGGTCCACACCACCGCATGCCCAAACTGGACCGACATATGCCTTCCAACCGGGGCTTCATCACTGATGCGCACTTGTCCGCTGTTGATCGCATCTACGCGGTAGACGATGCCCACCTCGGCCTCCCCTGTCCCAACCAGATTCACGACATCATCACTATGCTCCGCGTGAAAAAGGCGGGAACGATTTTTATACGAGGGGTCGAGCTTTGCGAGGGCCCTGGCCGTGATTTCTCCCAATGCTGATGTATTAGGATCGACGAGAGCGACGCGGATTGCTTTGTTGGGGAGCACATCGTGAAAGGAGATCGATGTTGCCGGGGAGGCCGTTGCCATAACGAGCACGAGAGAAGTCTGTGCATAAATCTGAGGTCCTCCGTGGAGAGTCAGCCCCTTCTTATGCAATTTCTCAACTTCCTCAAACGCCTCAGGAAGGAACACATCAATCGGAGCTCCCTGTTCAATCTGCCGACGAAGCATTTGCGACGGACCATACACCACATCCACCTTCACGCCATATTCTTTCTCGAAAATCGGCAGGATTTCCTGAAATGGAGCTTTCAAACTATGGGCCGCCCCAACTGTCAGGGCTTCAGCCCGAGCAAGGTCCTGTGTTGCAACGACACCTGCGAGTCCAATGATGACAGTCACTGCCAAGCTGATCTTCCGAACTCCCACTATCATCCTCCTGCTCACGCTCATGACTCGTTCATCAACAGGGTTTTATCAGTACAGCGACTACATCGGCCTGAATCGATTATTGGTTGAATCCTGAGTGCTGATTTCTGTCTGCCTCCTTGCATTGCCACCGCTACTTTCGTGCTGTTCGCCTCATTCGAAACTTTAGCGATTCCCGCAAGATCAATACCAAATGAAGTACCCATTCGATGGCATGAAGAAAGGCGGTCCAACCATCACATTTCTAACGACATCTCGGTGACTCCTTGCCCGACGGCATATGTCGCCCTCCTCGCAAAATTGTGAGATTCCGCACATCGCGCTCAGTGCGCACATGCGCAATCTGTTTTCTTTATGCCTGGCTGTTAGAGACAGAACCAGACGAAGCTAGTGATGAAATTGTCTTAATAAATTGAGCACATCGTGCGATCGCCCACACGTTTCTAACGCAGCCGCGACGCAGGTAAGCACTTTGCTACACCCCGGATCGCCTTGATTGGCGACCGATCCCCTTGCTCATAGGAAATCAAAGAAGTACTCTAGGTCAGCGATCTCCAAAATGACGGAAGGCCAAGTCTCTTTTGGTATAGCTCGCACATGAATCAGATTGTCCTCATTGCCCTGCGCCGGCCCTATACCTTCGTCGTGATGTCGATTCTGATCGTGCTGTTCGGCGGCCTCACAATCCTCCACATGCCGACCGACGTCTTTCCGAATATTACGATTCCCGTCACCTCCGTAGTCTGGATCTATAGCGGCCTGCTGCCGCAGCAGGTGGAAGGGCGCATCACGTATCTGTTCGAGCGCTTCCTGACCTCGACGGTGGAAGGTATCAAATATATCCATAGTCATTCCTACTACGGCAGCAGCATTACCAATATCTATCTGCAGGACGGAGTCGACGTGGGCCGGGCCGAAGCGGACATCGTGGGCATTGCCCAGAACGTCGTGAAGGCACTGCCGCCAGATATTTCTCCCCCGATGGTCATGCGCCTCGCGCCCTCCTCCATCCCGGTGGCCATGCTCCAAATCAGTTCCGACGACATGACGCCCGCGGAGCTCTACAATCTCGCCTACATGCGAATCCGACCCCTCCTCGTGACGGTAAATGGCGCGATTCTGCCGCACCCGTACGGCGGCCAGGACATGCAGGTCATGGTCAACCTCGATCAGCAGAAACTGCTCGCCCGTCACCTGACGCCGACGGACATTCACGATGTCCTCATGAAGCAGTACCTCGTGTTGCCGTCGGGCGACATCAAGATCAAGCAGACCGACTGGATCGTCTTGACGAACGCGTCACCGTTGAAGATTGAAGATTTCGGCGATATTCCCATCAAGCGGGAAGGCAACGCGTTCGTCTATCTGCGCGACGTCGCCACGGTGGCCCTCATGGGCCGGGTGCAGCAGAACGCGGTACTGGTGAAAGGGAAACAAACAGTCGTCATCATCGTAATGAAGAGCACGGAAGCGTCGACCCTGGACGTGGTCGACGGAATTAAGAAGATGATCCCGCGCGCCGAGCAAGTCTCCCCGCCGGGCGTGAAGATCAGGCTTCTCGATGACGCGTCGACCTTCGTCAAGGATTCGATCTCGGACGTCGTGCACGAGATGACAACCGCCGGCGTGCTGGTCGGCCTCATCGTGCTGTTGCTGATCGGCTCCTGGAGGGCCACGGTCATCGTGTGGACCTCGATCCCGCTGTCCATTCTGACCGCCATCATCGGTCTGCATTGGCTCAACGAGACGATCAATATCATGACTTTGGGCGGGTTGGCGCTGGCCGTTGGCATTCTGGTCGACGATGCGACCGTGATGATCGAGAACATCGATCGTCATATCGAAATGGGCAAGCCACTGGAACAGGCTATCATCGACGCCGCCAATCAGATCGTCGTCCCGACGCTCGTCGCCACCCTGTGCATTGCGATCGTCTGGTTCCCGCTCTTTGGTCTTGGCGGCGTGGCCGGCTACTTGTTTAAGCCCATGGCCGAGGCGGTCATCATCGCGATGATCGCCTCCTTCATTCTGTCGCGCACGCTGGTGCCGACCATGGCCAAATATATGATGAAGAGTCACCATGTCGAAGTCGCATGAAGAGCATACACAGGCCGGCACGGAACCATCGCGGAACTTCTTCGTCCGTTTTCAGAAGGGGTTTGAGCGCCACTTCGATCGGTTCCGCGAGGGGTACGGTCTGCTGCTCGAACGAGTGATCGCCCATCGCAGCGCCTTCGTGAAGATCTCGCTGGCGATCGCGGTGGGCTCCCTGTCCCTCTTTTTCTTCCTCGGCCGTGATTATTTCCCCGAGATCCGGTCGGGCGTGATTCAGATGCATATGCGGGCGCCGCTCGGAACTCGTATCGAGGCATCCGGACGTATC
>DASPUC010000046.1 GCA_035623075.1 Nitrospiraceae bacterium
TCGTGGAGCGCTGGCGGCAGACCTACAACCGGATTCGGCCCCACAGCGCCCTGGGCTATCGTCCGCCGGCACCGGAAGCCATCGCGCCACGGTGCGCGTGAGTCACATTGCAAGTGGTACAACTACAGGGGGCAGGTCAACGGTACTTCTCTCCTTATCACCTCAATGCCATGCTTTTCTCCCGTTGTGCGAATAGTATTTTCAACCGCCAGCTGAAAAGGAATTCCTGAGCGATTTATTAAGTCCCGCATTGGCTGATAAGCATCAGACATTTCGTCTCTACCAATCAAAATTTCGTCGCTAGGAACTCACCGACGAACGCAATCACTTCCTGAACCTCGGAGGAATCAATCTTTGCCCATTCGGCATGAAGTGCTTTATTTCGAAAAGGAACCATGCCCTTCAGCAATGATCCCTGCGTAGGTGACGAAACGGGGACATTCTACTTTTTCAGGTCAGGTCCAGTCCATGACGCTGCGCGCGTCCAACGAGCACCCCCTCCTTCTTCTCCTCCCTCGTTGTAATAGGGGAAGGCCCCCGCTACTTTCGCGGCCATTGTGGCTTGTGTTTCCGCCGGCCAGGAGCGGTCGCGTCCCGGCTTTGCGGGCGGCGAGGAGTGTCCGCAGTTCCATCCTCATCGCATGGGATGGAACAAGTTTCCGAAGCCGAGCGACCGCGACGTCGACGGCGGCCAACAAGACACAGGCTCAAGCGAAAGTAGCGGGGCTTCCGTCCGTCCCTCCTCCCTTGCATATCCATCTTCCACACTCTTACAATATCTTCTCTTTGGGCTAACCCATCGTCTTTCTTATCGGTTTTATCGCGTTTGCGGGAAGGGTCAGGCCGGCATGAAGATCGAGTTCTCCAAGGGCGACCGGGCCTCCAGCAGGATGCTGAAAACAACCTCTCGCGTCGTTCTCGGCTCGCCAACATCCTCAACGTACCCCAGAGGGTACGCCTCCGGTGTTAGCTTGCCTGCGGCCAAGCGAGACGCCGTTTTGAGCATCCTGCGATTAGGAAGGGCTAGCTCTCGATGAAAATAGAGTATTCAAAGGGTGAGCGAGCCTCTAAAGAGCTCATTCTCTTGAATCGCCAACAGTTCGAAGCCTCCAGCGGCCGGAAGATGAAGGTCCTGCTGATCTTCCCGCCCGATTGGTTCCCCTCCGAACCCTATCTCAGCCTTCCCTCGCTCACCTCCGTCCTCCGCCAGGCCGGCCATACGGTCATCCAGAAAGACATCAACCTCGAGATGTGGGACTGGTACTTCAGCGAGGATTTCTTGAAGAAAGTTCTGCGCCGGGTGCCGCAGCAGCTCGACCGGCTGCGCAAGCTCTCGAAGAAGCGGGATCTGAGCGAAGCTGAGATGGATTTGCAGCTGGCGCTCTGCGATGTGACCCGCCAGAAGATCGACGAGCTGATCAAGAAGGCGGGGAAGGCGAAGGCGATCGTCCGCGGAGAAACATTCTACGATATCGATCAGTTAGAGTGGGCGATTCAAGTCTTCCGCGAGGTCACGTCGGTGATCTCGATGGTCTATGCGCCGGCGCGGATCTGCATGCCGCCGATGGAGACGGATCTGTCGTACAAGGTCTATGTCTCTTCCGACGTGATGGATGCGGTGAACGATACCCAAGTCAACATCTACCGCGATGTGTTCGACCAGCTGGTGAAACCGGTGATCGAAGCGGAGCAACCGGACGTGGTTGGCATCTCGATCGTCCTGCAGCAGCAGATCTTCTCCACCATGACCTTCTGTGCGCTGATCAAGCAACAGTTCCCCCACATCCACGCCACGATCGGCGGGAATACGGTGACGCGCCTGCGCGACGTGCTGCCCCAGTCGCCGCTGTTCGAGTACTTCGACAGCGCCGTGGTCTATGAAGGGGAGACGGCTTTTCTCCAATTAGTCGAGGCAGTCGGGGCGAAGCGGAGCCTGGCCGACGTGCCCAACACCATATATAAGGACGAAACCGGCATCCATACGTCTCCGACGAGCTATGCGGAAGACATGGCTGCACTGCCACCGCCGGACTTCGATGGCCTCCCGCTCTCGAAGTATTTCGTGCCGACGAAGATCCTTCCCTATCTGGCGACGCGCGGCTGCTACTGGGGCCGCTGTGAATTCTGCGACCATGGCGAGGGCTACACGGCCGGCTACCGGTCGAAGAAGATTCAGGACGTGCTGGCGGAGATCAAGTTCCTGCGCGACAAGTACGGGGCGAAGCATTTCCATTTCACCGACGAGTCCTATCCGCCGGCCCTGTTCCGCAAGCTGGCGCGTGGTTTAGTCGAAAGCCAGATGGGCATCACCTGGACAACGCACATGCGGTTCGAAAAAAGCTTGCTCGACTCGCAAGTCTGGCGCGACGCGCGCGACTCAGGCTGCCGCTATCTCCACTTCGGCTATGAGTCGGGCGTCGAACGGGTGCTCCAGCTGATGGACAAGGCGACGACGACCGAGGTGATGACGAAGCACCTCAAGTACACGGCCGAGGCTGGCATCTGGAACCACTGCATGGGATTCTTCGGCTTCCCGGGAGAAACGAGGCAAGAGGCCTGGCAATCCGTGGAGTTCCTGGAGCAGAACAAGAACCATGTGCATTCGCTGGGGTTCGGCACGTTCGACCTGGGCCGGCATAACCCGGTGGCGAAGCATCCGGAGAAGTGGGGCGTGACGGCCTACAAGAACCCGGACTGGGACCTGGCGCTCGACTACTACTACACGGTGAAGAACGGGATGAGCATCGAAGAGGCCGAGCGGGTGTTCCAGGAATTCGAACGGAACCACAATCCAGGCTGGGACCTGCGGCTCTACATCAGGGAATATATCTTCCTTTATATAGCGCGGTTCGGGATGAGGAAGTTGCCGGACTTGCAATATCAGGCGATGAAGACGGCGGGAGTGGTGCCGACGCTGGCCGGAAAGATGTGATGTGGCGTTGTTCGTATCTCGTGAAGCATGAAGCGCAAGAAAGATCGTCCCTCGTCATCTGCGAGATACGCTTCATGAACGACGGATGTAATAACTATGAGCGTTAACGAGCTCGTTCAAATCGACGGGTTGCCGCAGCTGAAAGACGGCGTGCGCAAGACGTCGAAGGTTATGCTGCTGTTCCCGCCCGAGTGGGTGCCGACCGCTCCGTATCTTGCCTTGCCCTCGCTGACCGCAGTGCTCCGCCAAGCCGGCCATCACGTGATTCAACGCGACGTGAACATCGAGATGTACGACCATTTTTTCACGACGGAATTCCTGATCTGGATTAGGGCGAGGCAGACGATGCAGCTGAGGACGCTGCAGATGAAAGAAAAGCGGGGAGAACTGACGGAGCAGGAGGCCGGTCAATTGTCCGTCCTGGAGCAGGCCATGACGATCGATGTCTTCGATCTCGCGACGCGCGCGGAGGATGCCAAGGCCGTCGTCCGCGGCGAACGCTTTTACGAGGCCGAGAAGCTCGAGAATGCGCTGAATACCTTTCGTGAGGTGATGCACTACATCTCAGCCGCCTACTATCCCGCCTCGCTGGTGTTCTATCCGATGGAAAGTAACCTGGGCTATCGGCCGGGTGTGTCGAAGGAAGTCTTCGCCTGTCTCGAGGACGAGCAGGTGAACATCTATCGGGATATCTGCAACCAGCTGGTGCTGCCCTCCGTGAGCAAGGAAAAGCCGGACGTGGTGGGCGTCTCCATCGGCACGCAGATGCAGCTGATGGCGGGCTTGACGTTCTGCAAGATGATCAAGGAGACGTTCCCGAACATCCATGTCGTGGTCGGAGGCAACGTGATCACGCGCTTGCAGGAAGAGTTGCCGCATCACGAGCGGTTCTTCACCGAGGTGTTCGACAGCGCGATCCTCTATGAAGGGGAGCATGCGCTGCTCTGGCTGATCGAGGCCTTGAACGGCAAACGCGAGATGGCCTCGGTGCCGAACCTCATGTATCGAGATGCGACGGGGGTGCGGCAGAACAAGGAAATCTACACGGAGAAAACCACGTCGCTGCCGATCCCGGACTTCGACGGATTCCCGTTGGATCACTATTTCGTGCCGGAGCGGATCATCCCCTATCTGGCGACGCGAGGGTGTTACTGGGGGCGTTGTACCTTCTGCGATCACGGGCAGGGGTACTTCGATCAGTATCGAGGGATGTCGGCACAGCTGGTCGTGGAGCAGGTGAAGGCTCTGCGCGACAAGTACCAGTGCCGGCATTTCCTCTTTGCCGATGAGTCCTATCCGCCCGCGCTGTTTAGGAAAGTCTCGCAGCTCTTGGTCGATCAGCAAGTTGGAATCAAATGGACGACGTTGATTCGATTCGAAGAGACCTTGCAGGATCAGGCAGTGTGGGATCTCGCGGCCAAGGCCGGCTGTTGCACGCTCTATTATGGGATGGAGTCAGCCAACGAACGCGTGCTGAATCTGATGGACAAGCATGCCAAGAAGAGCGTGATCCAGAATAATCTCAAGCAGGCGGCGAAGGCCGGCATCTGGAATCATGTGATGGCCTTCTACGGGTTCCCCGGCGAGACGAGAGACGAGGCGCTGGAGACCAGGCAATTTGTGCTGGACAATCAGCCGGTGATCCACTCAGTTGAACTGTTCTACTTCGTGGCCTATCGCCATACGCCCATGGTCCGCAATCCTGAGAAATTCGGCATCACGATTCACAAGCAGGGGGAATACGACCTGCCGTTGGACTACTACTACACGCTGGACGAGCCGGTCGGTCTGACCTGTCTGGATGCGATGCAGCTCTGCGAAGAGTTCTATAAGAACGACTTCCATCCCTGGGCGGTGCGCGTGAATGCCCGCGAGCACGTGTTTCTGTACATCTCGAAGTTCGGGACGAACAAGTTGCCGCAGATTTATGCGAAACAGCCTGCGATGGTGGGGTCGGGCGAGGGTGTATCCGGTTTAGTCACATGGCCGGTGGCGATCGGGGAGAATCAAGAAGGCATGTCTCGCGTCACGAGCCATGAGGTGAGGTAGTCGTTATTTGTTCAACGTTTGAGTAGATGTTTGTCGAAATCGATAAACGATTCACGCTTAACGATTAACGGGGCGCATCATCATCAGGGACCAGGACTGCGCAGAGAAGCGCGTAGGCTGCCTCGATTTTCTTGGTCATGTCCTCGGCCATCTTGTAGTTCTTCATGTACTGTTTGGGATTGTTCGTCAGGTTCGCATAGCGGGCCGGTTCCCAGTTGTACAGTTGGACTCGCTTGGCCCGCTCGAGATCTTTCTGGGTTGTGGGAAGTGTGAGACAGAGGATTTCCAGGGCGTGCATCACATCTTGTTCGGTCACACCGGACATAGCGCCAGTGTGACAAACGGTTTGTAGGCTGTCAATTCATGCCGACTCCGCTTCCGATCCTCCAGGCCCCTCCCATCTTCAAGAACAAAGATTATCGCGATGTCCTTATCCGAGAGATGGACGGAGGGAAAATCCCGATCAGCCTCGGGAAGACCTGTCCGGTGAAGTGCGAGTTCTGCTACGAGATCGACCATTCTTACCGCGAAACACTCGATCCTCCCAAGACGACCGACGAAGATTGGAAGTTCATCCTCGACTATATCAACAAGAAGCCGACCGATCCGATGCAGTTCTGGTGTCTTGGGGGGAACGAGTACATGGAATGGACCGATCTCTTTCTCCATCCCAAGGCGATGGAGTGGGTCGAAGATTTCCTGACCTCCACGGATAAGAGCATCACGTTCTTCACAGTCGGCTATGTCCAGGTGCCGAAGATTCATGAATTGGCTGCGCGATATCCGGGCCGGATCAACTTCGAGCTTTCGGTGATCACGCTGAGTCACTATCGAGAACGACTGATGCCCCACGCGCCGTCGATCAAGCATCTCATGAAGGTGTTGGACGGACCGGCTGTGTCCTCGGCGAACTTCTATGCGTTCGACGCTCATACGATGTCGACGGATGCGGAGACGATCTCTGCCATCAATCAGAAATGTGTGCTCTGGATGGGCTGCCTCACGCCGGTGCGCGGGATCAAAGAACCGACGGCGGATCTGATGCGCCAGGGCAGAACCTATCTGGCGGAAGAAGCGCTCCGTCTATACGAGAAGGGGCTGCCGAACATCCAGACGATCCAAACGGAGGCGCCGATCACCGCCTTTATGAACCGCAAACGCATCGTCAGCGCCTTTGACGCTCTCGAGTTGGAGAAGCGGGATACCGTGGTGATGGCGAAGAGTGTGTATAAGGTGCTGAACATGTACCGGAAGAACCGGGCCAAATTCCTCATGGTGCCGAACGCGACACTCGGCGGCGATTCCGACTGTTCAGTGCTGCTGACGTTCGATGACATCGCGCGACGCGTGACCGATCAGAAACGCATTCATATCCCGAAATGCATGATGCAGTCCGGTCGGGGTGCGTATACGGATATCGGCGGCGTGACGCTGGAGCAGTTCATGAAGAAGACCGGCGTCAAGGCGAGGGTGCTCCATAAGATCGACACGAAGTTCGCCAACAAACTCCTCTGGCGCAACTGCTTACTGAAGAACTACGTCGAAGACTATGTGCGGAATCCGCTCGTGCAGTCCTTCGAATCCTTGCCAGTTCCTGCCTGAGAATTCAGAGCGTATGGCTTATGGCGTTTAGCACGAACTCGGAAGGCTACTCGTCCGGAGCTTGTGCCATACGCTATATGCTATAGGCCATTGGCTCTTATTTGAGGATCGGATCGAGGTTGAAGGCGACGCTGATGCGGGGGGCTTTCCCTTTATAG
The DNA here is from genome assembly GCA_035623075.1 of Nitrospiraceae bacterium. Classification (NCBI taxonomy): domain Bacteria; kingdom Pseudomonadati; phylum Nitrospirota; class Nitrospiria; order Nitrospirales; family Nitrospiraceae; species Nitrospiraceae bacterium. Next base: position 6,742 of record DASPUC010000046.1, read on the forward strand.
GGCGCGACTGCGTGGTACTGCCAGCCGGGAAACATGACGCACTGACCGGTGGTGGGAGTGAACGAGATGGTATTGCCGGCGTCGTGCAGCTCAGGAATCGCGTAGCGTAAATAGGGAGCGAGCATCCGCGGAAGGCAGCCGCGGGGATCGAAGAGCTCCAACTCGCCGCCGTTCTCCTGTTCCGAGGTAATATCGCCCACGTCCACATAGTAGACTCCGGACCAGAATGAACCGGGATGTGAATGGGAACCGTTGCTCCCGCCGGTCCGTTGGACGTTGGCCCAAATTTCCACCACCTGCCAGGCCGGACGTTGGGTGCTTTTGCCTGTCCGGTCGGAGAACTCCGTGGCCTGCGTTGCGACCTGGATGACATACTCGAAGAGCCTCTTCAGGGGCCCGCCGGCCCAGTCCATCATCGACATGTCGTGGGGAGACGACCAGCCGATCACTTCACGGTCTTTGTAGGCCGGTTCCGCCGCTTCTCGCGTAAGGACCGCTTGCTTTAGCTCCTCATTCAGCCGCCCATGGTCGGGAATTGAGAACACCAAGAGCGGTGTCGAAAAGATGGGGCGAACGTTTAGTTCCAGTTCCTTGGCCATGTGTTCATCGCAGCTGACGTGCCTGAGAATAGGCGTCGCGCAGCAGCCAAGTCAAGGCGCTTGCGGTCGAATCGTGTAACGCGTGCTCGGTGTTTGACACCAGGTTCCCCCTTGACCTAGAGTGCCGATACCATGCTCCCGGAACGGCGCACGCTGAAGTTCTATCAGGCCGATGTCTTTACCCTGCAACCGTTCGGTGGAAATCCGGTCGCCGTGATTCCCGAGTCAGAGGGGCTGACGGACGATGAGTTACAGCAAATCGCCCGTGAGATGAATCTTTCCGAGACGGTGTTCGTTTTTCCTCCGACGGATAAGGCCGCCGTCGTTCGGCTCCGGATCTTCACCCCGACGCAGGAAATTCCCTTTGCCGGCCATCCGGTGCTCGGCACGTTCTTCGTGCTGGCTGAGTTGGGGCTCATCCCAGCGAAGGAACCCGTCACGCGCGTTCTGCAGGAATGTAACATCGGGCTGTTTCCCGTTGAACTCCACGCGAAGGAAGGTCACGTCGTTCGGGTGGTCATGTCCCAACCGAAACCAGAGTTTCTCGGCGCCATCGAAGAAACGGAAGACCTCTATAAGGTGGCGGGTGCCCTGGGCCTTTCGAAATTCGTCATTGCCGAGGCGAAGTGGCCGATCGAAGTGGTGTCGACCGGGCTCCCGGTTCTGATTGTGCCGGTGAGGACCTTGACCGCAGTCCGTTCGATCAGGCCTGACGCGTCGGCGATCACTGATGTGTGCCGTCGGTTCGGCGCCAACGGCATCATGGTCTTCACGACCGTTACGGTCGAACCCTTTGCCACGGTGCATACCAGAATGTTTGCACCGTCGATCGGGATTCTCGAAGATCCGGCTACCGGCAGTGCCAGCGGGGCGTTGGGCGCGTACCTGGTGCAGAACGGGGTGGTGGAGGTGGGGCCGACGACCGAGATCATCGCCGAGCAAGGGTATGAACTCGATCGTCCATCCCGCATCCTGATTCAGGTGGTATCGGATGACGACGTCATCCAAGATGTGAAAGTGGGGGGACATTGTGTGATGGTGGTGGAGGGGACGTTGACGTTTTGAAATAGCGGGTCCTGTCAGGGAGGAGCCCGACCGTCCTCGCACCCCGCCAGGTGTAGGGACCCCGCTGCGGGCGGTCAGGCGCCCACCTCCCTGCCATCCGCATTCAAAACTGTGAGGGATAGGGAATGAAAGCCGTCATCTTTAGACAGCATGGTGGGCCGGACAAATTGTCGTACGAAGACATTCCTACGCCGACGATCGGCGCGCAGGATGTCCTGGTCCGCGTCAAAGCCTGCGCGTTGAATCATCTCGACATCTGGATTCGTCAAGGCAACCCGGCGTACCCGATGCCGCTGCCGCATGTCTCCGGATGCGATAGTGCTGGTGTCGTAGAACAAGTGGGCGATCAGGTCGAGGGTGTCACTGTCGGCGAGCGGGTGCTGGTTTCACCGGGACTCAGCTGCTGGCGATGCGATCAGTGCTTGGCGGGACGAGACAACCTGTGTCGCTCCTACGGCATTATCGGAGCCATCACCTATGGTGGCTACGCCGAGTTTGTGAAGGTGCCGTTTCGGAATGTCCTTCCGATTCCAGGGAATCTCAACTTCGAGCAGGCTGCGGCGTTCCCGCTGGTCTCAGTGACGGCGTCGCACATGTTGTTTGCACTCGCGCAGCTGCAGCATGGAGAAACGGTCTTGATCATGGGAGCAGGCAGCGGGGTAGGCAGCGCCGCGGTTCAAATGGCCAAGCTGGCCGGCGCGAGGGTCATTACCACCGTCGGAGCCGACGACAAGATTCCGAAAGCGGTGGTGCTGGGAGCGGATGCGGTCATCCACCACGGACGAGAGAAAGTCTCGGAGCGGGTCAGGCTGCTCACCGAAGGGCGGGGTGTGGATGTCGTGATCGAGCACATCGGTCCCGAGGTGTGGGACAGTTGCCTCGAATCACTCGCGAGAGGCGGTCGGCTCATTACCTGTGGCGCGACGACAGGCGCAGAAGTGAAACTGAATCTCCGCTATGTCTTCTCTCGCCAGGTCACCATTAAAGGTTCCTATATGGGGACAAGGGCGGAGCTCGTGAAAGCGACAGAACTCATGGGACAAGGCCGGTTGATTGCCGTCATCGATCGCACCTATCCGCTCAAGGAGGCGAAGGCGGCTCAGGAACATCTGATAAGTCGAAAGTTTTTTGGAAAGATCGTCTTAACGGTCGGATAAATATAGGCCGGCACTTTCTGCCGGCACGTCACTATTCACAAAAGGAGTGAGCATGGGCACAGTGGGGAACATCATGACCAAGCATCCCGAGACCGTGGGGCCGGGAACGTCGGTCAGCAGCGCAGCGAAAACGATGCGAACGGCACGCGTGGGGTCGTTATTGGTAAAGAAGGGAAAGCAGCTGGTCGGGATCGTCACAGACACGGATATCGTGCGGCGTGCCGTCGCGAGCGGGAAAAATCTTGGTAAGTTGACCGTCGAGAAAATTATGACATCCCCGATTTGCTCCATCGAAAGCAATCGGTCCGTGGGTGATGCGCAGGATATGATGGGTGACTTGGGTGTGCGACATCTTGGTGTGACAGAAGCGGGAGTGATCGTCGGTGTGATCTCGGTGCGTGATCTGCTGGTGTACTATCAGCGGGTTTCTGAACCGAAGATTGCGCAAGACTAGCAAGGATGCTCTCAGCTTTCAGCCTTCAGCTCATGAGGTGAGACTAAGATGCTCTCCGAACCGTAGTCTGGCTGAGAGCTGACTGCTTAATGCTGACGGCTGTTACTGCTTCGTCAGTTCTTTGACGAGATGGCCGAGCTCCGGAAGAATCAGTTTCTCCATCGCCAAGCGGACGGCGTTTTCGGAGCCGGGGGTGGAGAAGAGCACTCGTCCCTTGATGATTCCGGCTGTGGCTCGGCTCATGATGGCCGGTGAGCCGATCTCTTGATAGGTGAGGTAGCGAAACACCTCGCCGAATCCGTCCAGCCGTTTTTCCAACATCGCATCGACCGCTTCAAAGGTTGAATCCCGCCGTGAGATGCCGGTCCCGCCGTTGATGATGATGGCTTGAATCTTCTTGTTTGTGACCGCCGCTTTGATCTTGGCCTTGATCTTGGCCGGTTCATCTTTGACCAGATGGTAGGCGACGACTTCATGGCCCGCGTCCTTGAGCATATGCATGATGCGATAGCCGCTGGTGTCAGTTTCGGCAGTGCGCGTGTCGCTGCAGGTGATGACCATACAGCCGATGGATTTGGGAGCATCGGCTTTATGTTCGTGGTGAGGGGCGTGAGTGCTCATGCTTCGAGCAGGAAAGCCATCAGCGATCAGCTATCAGCTGTCAGCTCTGAGTCATGGCTGACCGTTGAAGGCTGATAGCCCTTATTTCCACACCGCATCGGGATTCAGCTTCTGCACCGGCTTGCCACCCTTGATATGTTCGTCGAGGATCGTGGCGACATCAGCTTCGGTCACTTTCGAGTACCAGGTGCCGTCCGGGTAGACGACGGCAGTCGGTCCCTGTTCGCAGGGACCAAGACAGGACGAGCCGGTGACGAGCACATCGCTCGGCATCAGTCCGCGTTGCATCACCCCCATGCTGAAGGCCATCAGCAATTGAGCCGAGCCTTGGCTCCCGCAGGACGGTTTGGGATGGCCTGGAGGACGGGCGTTCGTACAGACGACAATGTGGTACTTTGGTTTTGGCATGAGTGCTCCTTTAGGTCGAGCTATCAGCTGTCAGCAATCAGCTGTCGGCTCAAGGTGAAGGAATTGGTGTGATGCTGATGGCTGAATGCTGAAAGCTTCTCTGCGTTATTGTGGTCGGTACGCCTGCCACTGTTCGATGCATTCTTCCGGGAACTTCCACTGCTTGAGTCCTTTCATGACCCAATCGAGATAATGATTCTTCGGCTTAAACTTGCCGATCGGCGCAGCCGCGTACGTGGTGACGAGTAGTTTTTCTCCATTCTCGTTATGTACCGTGACTTGGACATGGCGGTAGGCTCCTTGCGGGACGTCGCCTTCGAACTCGTCGAGCGTCTTCACATCCTCATCGGTGAGTTCAAAAACCGCTCCCCAGACCTTCTCGCCGGGAGAGGGGACGACACTGGCCAAACCGCAGCGCCACTGGGACGACCACCGGCAGAACTGGATCGTATGATCGGGCAACGTCGCGAGCGTCTGGAATTGGTGCTCCGGTGCGCGCCGCTTGAGTTGCGTCGGATTCAAATTGTCGGCGTACAAAAAAAACTTCATCGCAACGTTCCTGTGTGCCCGGTATATGTAACATAACCACTTTCGCGCGCACAAGCCGCGTTGCCGGCTTCTCGCGCCGGGATGAGCCACGCGTTGACTTCCGTCTTCCGGCCTTCCTAAGATGGACACGGTGCGGGCGTGATACGGAAATTCTTTCGACTGTTGCTGTGACAGCGGGAAGGATCTTGCTCCCGCTCTGTAACCCATAATCAGCAGATCGTTTCCTCCCCATGGCGAAAATTCTCCATTATGCGGTGCTCGCCGTCCTGGCTCTCGGCGTGCTGTACTACTTGTGGGTCACGCCATCCTCGCTCAATCCGATGGCGGATAAGCGGGCCGCGGAAGCCCTTGCCCTCGTCCAAACTCACCGAGCCCTGGGATATCCCACGATCCTGCAGGCCATGACCGAGCACGTTCGTTCGATGAAGGAGCGGGGGCGCGGCGTTCGACTCGGAGAATGGCGCGTGAAGCAGGCCGACGGCGATCTCTATGAGATTCGAATCCAGTTGCGGGACGAGGGAGAAAAAGGGCAGTGGTTTGAGCGGGAATTTATTTGGCATGCTCATCTGGCATCCAAAAAGGTGAACGCTGCGTCGCTTCCTGCAGATGGGCTGACACCGAAAGCGCCCGACGTTGATTCTCCGGCGCCTCAGAATGTGTTACCTCCATCTGGATCTACTTCAGGGTAGGGGGTAGCGCGATTTGAACGGCGTCTCCTTCGACGCGGACCGGGCAACACGCGACGGTAAAGTGCGGCACCTCCGGTCGGACTCCGGTTCGTACGTTCAATTTCCATCCGTGCCGGGGGCATTCCACGATCTCCCCGTCCAGATGCCCTTCTCCTAATGGTCCTCCTGAGTGCGGACAAGTATTATCGACGGCGTAGAAGGTTCCATCCACATTGAAGAGGGCAACCCACACACCCTGTACTTCAACGGTACGCCCTGTGCCGGGAGGGATTTCGACGACTTTGGCGACGGTCACGAATTCAGGCATGCAAACCGACCTGATCCATCTGAAGTGTCGGTGAGATGCGAATGCGGTCCGACGTTCTGACATGGCTCAGAGCTTGATTTCGGAGAGGGCTTATGGCATAGAGATACATGAGCGTACCCAGACCGATACCAGGCCTTCTCACAGAAGGAGCCTCGGTTGGGAATGAGGTTGTTGAATGGAAATGACCCTTCTGCTCAACTCCACGTACGAACCTCTGCGTGTCGTCCATTGGCAAAAAGCGATCTCTCTTCTCTGGCAAGGCAAGGTTGAAGTCCTCGAAGTCTACGACCGCGAGATTCACGGCATCTCGATCTCCATCAAGCTCCCCGCCGTCATGCGCCTGCTCAAGCTGGTGAAGCTGAAAGACAGTCATCGCGCCGTCAAGTTTTCCCGTATCAATATCTTCACTCGTGATGGGTACACGTGCCAGTATTGCAAGCATAAACACAGGACGGAGGAGCTGACGTTCGATCACGTCATTCCCATTGCCAAGGGGGGACGGAAGACGTGGGAAAACATCGTCACGGCCTGTTGGCGCTGCAATAACAAGAAGAGCGGGCGAACGCCGGAAGAAGCCGGCATGCGGCTGGTGAAGAAACCCATCAAGCCCCGCTGGAGTCCGGTGATCACCATTACCATCGGCATCAGGAATACTCCGGAAAGTTGGCGAGATTATTTGTACTGGAATTTGGAGTTGGACACCGACCCCTCCGAACCCTAAAGTGCTCAGTGCTGAGTTCTGAGTAGAATTTCCATGCTCAGCGCTCAGTCCCCAGGACTCAGCACTTCCTCAATACACCTTATCAAGCACGATTTCGAGATCTCGTCCGCCAGGAAGCGTCGGGTTCTTCGCGTAACGGCCTTCGATATCGCCCGGCTGTGCCGGCCCGGCTTGGCCGTCCCGATCCAGTCTGGCGATCACATCGACCATTCCGCGTAACTCTGATCCCTGCACCATCACATCGGCATTCGTAATTTCAAATGGGACCGGGAATTTCGGGTTCTCGATTCGTTTGGCCGCGATCGGT
>DASPUC010000047.1 GCA_035623075.1 Nitrospiraceae bacterium
ACTCGGCAAGAGTTCAGCGGCCGTCATGCTGATACCATCCTGCAGCTCTTAGATCGGCTTGTATGTTTCATGTAGTCAACGTTTCCGAACTTATCGCGCGCCACCGTTGTGACTGAGAGCCGCCTCCGGAACCGCTGGACGGTAGCCTGTCTTCAGAATTTTCTCGATCGCAGCGCGTGGAATGCGGACCGCCCGTTTCGAGGGGCGAACAATGTCTATTTCGCGTTTGAGAACCATTTTGCGAACGGTACTGGGTCGAAGCCCAAGAGCGCTCGCCGCATCCTCAACCCGCAACAGCTCACCAAATTGAATCATGTGTCCCCCTCCTATGTTCTATCTGGCTTGCTTTTTATAGGTACGGTTTGCTATTGTCAAACCCGTAACGGGATTTTCTGTCATTTTGAGAGGATGGCGTAACTTGGTTACGGGATCGGGACTGCAAAAAGACCAACGCCGTATCAAGCCTGTTACATATAGCGATCTATTCAGGCGTTTAGGGGGACATAACCCGATTCATCAAGCAGAGTGGCTTCTGAAGTTCGCACAGAAAGACCTGACTGTCTGCTCGAACCAAGAATTTGCCTCCTTATGCGAGTTGTTCACGATCATTGGGCCCTGGGATGTAGATCACGTCCAACGGGTAGCCAATCAGCCCGCACCTCAATTCGACTGGATCGAGCCCTATACCCCGACCGGTCTGGCTCAAAAGAGCGGGATGGATCTGAATGAAGCGAGAAGGTCAGAGGGTGCCATGAAGGAGAGCGGAAAATGGTTTCAACACGAACAACAGATTGTCCGCGAGATGTATCAAACGCCGGTTTGGAAATTGTTTGACGGCCTTCTCTCGTTCGGGCAGGTGGTGACGGATGAGATTCGTCTGCGTCTTGGATTGCGAAAAGGGACGCTCACCCCACAATCACTTCCAGATCCACGAAGCCCTCACGAGATTTTCATTCATAGAGCGGCTTACATCATCCAGGCCGTAGCGGATCGGCTAAGGGTATGTGACAATCCAGAGTGCCATCGCGGGCCAAATAGTCGTCGCCGCGTGTTTATTCAAACCCGATGTGACAAAGGGCATTGTTGCGATTCGTGTGGCGCGCAAATCAGAATGCGGCGCTGGCGACAAAGCCCACCAGGTCAGACCTCCACGAAGGTGAAGCCGAAGAAAAGGTCAAAGCGCCGCCGTCGACCCTGACGCATGCCCTAAAAGTGGTCCCATTTTTTGGTCCGGGATTTTTCTAATTTTTCTGAATATATCAGGGGTACAGCCACAGAAAAAATGGATGGGGTGGGGGGTAGGGCTTGACGAGTTCCGGGGTCGGGCGACGTGGTATCAATTCCGGTAGCGGTTGCGGTATCGGTCCGGTAGCGGTTGGAGTGTCGGAACCAGGTCTGCCAGAATCGCAGCCAATCGCACAAGGAAGATCCGCGAGAAGGGCTAAAACGCCCGGAACAGAAGGGCTCGGGCCAGGAACGGGTCTCTCAGTCGTACGAAATCGCAGTCAATCGTACCAGCGGTCCAAACGGGCACGATCACACTTTGGAGCTGGCTACCTAGGTTCGATTCCTAGTCCCCCAGCCATTTTTCTCAGAGCAACCGACTCCCTCGCCGGTTCAATGCAACCGACACCGGCACGATCGCCTACGCGAAACTGGTTGACCACATTCCCCCCTTGGTGATCAAACCGACGATTTCATAACTGGGGGCCATCTGGGAGATAGAGCCGCACCATTCGTTACGGGCTTGATGGATTTCAGAATGGTAGATTCCGCAGAGGGTAATTCTAATCAACAGGTCGTGAGCCCCAACATTACGCCGCTCAAATGAGAAGGGTTGAAGAGTTTCCTTGGTAGCAGGGGTCGCGCAGCCTTTGGTCGGTACCACCACCACTTTCCTTTTCAGATAGCTGAGAGGAGGGAACTCCATCAAGATAGCGGGGACTTGGTGACAGGAACTGAGGGAGGAGAACCAGCCTGAACAATAACCAATGCCGGCTTAATCTCCTTCTTCCTCTAATTCAGGTTCAACCGTAAGCCGAGAGCCTGGAACTCGGTACTGTTCTGCGGCCCAGCTCCCAAGGTCAGTCAACTGGCATCGCTCAGAGCAGAAGGGACGCCAGGGATTCTCTTCCCAACTGGTGGGAGTTCGGCAGAGCGGGCATATCATACGGGTACTGTATCACGCCCTGGATCGCACGGATGCGAAAAGTCAGCTCGGACGGATTGGATAGGACGTCGATGCTTGCAAAAGGCGGCTTAGGCGACTCTGGTCGATGTCGGAAATCCCCATGAATTCTACGCCAAATTCACCGTAGCGGCTCCAACGGACTGCCGCAGATTCGATGGTAATGGGAGATCCCAGATCAGTTGCCCGGATGAGGATACGCATACCGGTTCCAGGATGGACGGATGTCATGGTTGTCACTGCACATCCCCCCAGAGAGAGATCGAACATCGTTCCTTCTCGAATATCTGTATTCCCCGTGGTGGAAAAGAAGACTTGGAGATCAACCGGAATTCGCGGGTACTGTCGACATTCAATCATGGCGTCTTCTCCAATTGCGGGCGTGAGGGCTGGCCTCATGCCGATAGAAGTAGTCTAACAAACCGGGGCCTGGGGTAAAGAAAAAGCGGGGAAATGGGATAAGACAGTTGGGGAAAGGAGGCTACTGAGCGGGCATCTTTTCAAAGACTTTGAGGGCGACGGCCTTCTGTCGCATTTTTTTCACCAATCCCCCGTACGACACGTCGCGGATGATGGTCGTGAATTGAGACCGATAATTGCTCACAATACTCGCCCCGTCTATGACGACGTCATAGACCCGCCAATCGCCGGAGCGGTGGATAAGTCGGAAATCGATGGGAGTATCGATTTTCCTTCCTTTCAGTTGAGTCTTGACTTCCGCAAAACCGTCTTCCTGCTGTTCGCCGAGATAGAGTACCTGTTCATCGGAACGCTCGCTGATTCGTCCGGCAAACGTGTCTCTGAGGAGTTGGACGAATAGGTCGACGAATTCTCTCTGTTCATGGTGAGTCAGCGACGACCATTGCGTTCCCAAGGTGCGTTTCGCCATTTCCTGATAATCCACACGCTGCCGGATAATCCCTTCGATTTCATGTCGGCGCTCCTCGGTCTTATCCGGACCCTTCAGTCTCTCGTCATCGAGCACACGCATCACATTTGCAATCGTACCTTGCACAGCCTCAGTGGCTTCCTCTCCGGCGGCGACAGACGAAGGAGAACCGGTCATCATGAAGAAGACAGATGAGACGGACAATACAAACTTTGTCCAGCGGGTGATGGATAGACCGAATCGTCTCATGGCTCCAAATCGGCTCCAGTTGAGGGGTTTAGGGCGTGCTTATGTAAGCCTAGCAAAGAAGCGGAGTCTGTAAAGCCGGTGCAACGTGGCGAAAAGAGGACAGATTTGTTGGTGCTAAACCGGCAAGGTGGTAGAGAGCTAGCGAGTCTGCTGAGATTTGTCGATCCTCGCCCAGGCGTCCTTGAGAGCGACCGTACGATTGAACACCGCTTTGGCTGGAGACGAATCCGAGTCGACACAGAAATACCCCAGACGTTCGAATTGAAATCGGGAGCCGGGAATGGCGTGTTGCAAACTGGGTTCTATACGGCAGCCGGTGATTCGTTCCAACGACCGCGGATTGAGGTATGTCGTCCAGTCGTGGTCGGACGGGACTTTGGCCAAATCAGCGGTTAAGAGCGGGTTATAAAGACGAACTTCCGCTTCGGCCGCGTGGAGGGCGGAGACCCAGTGGATCGTCGCTTTGACTTTACGCTGCTCTCCGGTTGAACCGCTCTTTGTCTCCGGGTCATATGTGCAACGGAGTTCGGTTAGCTCGCCACTTTGCGGGTCTTTCGTAACCCCCACGCATTTAATGATGTACGCGTACCGGAGCCGGACTTCACGGCCTGGAGCGAGGCGAAAGAATTGTTTGGGCGGATCCTCGCGAAAATCGTCTTGCTCCATAAAGAGGGTACGTGAGAATGGAACTTTCCTGGTTCCGGCCGAAGGATCTTCAGGATTATTGATTGCGTCGAGCTGTTCAACCTGCCCTTCGGGATAGTTTTCGATCACGATCTTCAGCGGACGCAACACGGCCATGGCCCGCTGGGCTCGCTTGTTGAGGTCCTCGCGAATAAAATGTTCGAGTAACTGCATTTCGACGACAGCATCTCGCTTGGCGACACCGATATGTTCGCAGAAGGCCCGGATGGACTCTGGAGTATACCCCCGCCGCCGTAAGCCCTTAATCGTGGGGAGACGCGGATCATCCCACCCGGCTACGAGTTTTTTCCCGACCAACTCCAGCAGCCTTCGCTTACTCATCACCGTGTGGGTGATATTCAATCGGGCAAATTCGATCTGCTGTGGCCGGTGTGGGGACTCGGCTTGTTCGACCACCCAGTCGTATAGCGGACGATGGTCCTCGAATTCCAATGTACAGAGAGAATGCGTGATTCCCTCGATCGCATCCGAGAGCGGATGCGCATAGTCGTAGGATGGATAGAGACACCATGTGGTGCCGGTCCGATAGTGAGCGGCATGTCGGATACGATAGAGGACCGGATCACGTAAATTAATGTTCGGCGAGGTCATGTCGATTTTGGCTCGAAGAACGTGGGCTCCATCAGCAAATTCACCAGCCCGCATGCGCTGAAATAGATCGAGACTTTCAGCAACCGACCGATCGCGATAGGGGCTGTCCTTCCCGGGCTCGGTTAACGTTCCCCGGTACTCGCGAATTTGGTCTGCCGACAGGCTGTCAACGTACGCCTTGCCTTTGGTGATCAAGCGCACCGCATAATTATAGAGCCGGTCAAAGTAGTCCGAGGCATGGAACAGCTTTCCGTGCCAATCGAACCCCAGCCAGCGTACGTCGTCTTGGATTGCTTGAACATACTCCGGATCTTCTGTGGTCGGGTTTGTATCGTCGAACCTCAGATGGCAGATCCCGCCGGGATAGTCCTGAGCGATGCCGAAGTTGAGGCAAATGGATTTCGCATGGCCAATATGGAGATAACCGTTTGGCTCGGGGGGGAAACGTGTCACAACACGTCCGCCGTGTCGCCCGGCAGCATGATCAGACGCCACGATGTCGCGGATGAAATTCGAAGCGCCGTTCGTTTCAGACACGGTTCTAGGTTGACTCCTGCGCGAATGGAACGGGACGAATCAGGTGTGGGGACTCTTCTACCACAGAACGGGGTAAGGGAGAAGGGCTTAGCAGAACGGATCCCGTCGCTTGTATCTCGTATTTCGCAAGCGAACTACGCTTCACGAGTGACGCTTCACGACTTTTCGATGAGGATCAGGCAGTCTGATGAGTCGGCAGCTGCATCACATGAAAGTCTTTTTGTGCGATGAGATGTCCGTCCATGCGAAGGCGGAATTCATAACGGCCGGGGGCGGGGAAGATCAAGGAGGGAATATTGATTCCGAAATCCGAAATTTGTAAGCGGTCTCCGATCACGATATTCGGTAATGTGGCGCGGCACACCAATTGTTCACTGTTGAGATACACGAGGTCGATGTCGAAATGATAGGTCCCTTCAGCGTCGGTCAAGCAGAAGTAGAGACCCATCTGTTGATGTTGGAACGGAAAGCTGACGGCTTGCAGATGGGTGAAGAGTCCGATGAGACTTTTCTTTTTGGTGACGCTGTCTTCAATGACCTGGTCACAGACCAAGAAGGCTTGAATGCTCGGCTTAATGATATCGGACATGGCAATATTCTACGGTGGTTCCTCCTATTGTCAAAAGGCTTCCGTATTTTCGCCGGATATGGCACAAAAGAACGATAGAGGGTGTCAGGAATTGAACAGGCCTATATTGTTCAGGATATGCCGGAACGAAAATCCACTCGTCTGAAAGCCAAGCTCCGTATCTTCTTTTCTGGTGGCGGCGTCGAGGGAGAAGGTACGGTATTGGATCTCTCCAAGACCGGCTGTCGTGTTGATTGCGAAAGCGAAATCGTCAAGGATACGGATGTCGAAGCGTGGATCTATTCGCCTGACTATGATTGGCCGCTCAAAATTGATCGAGCAGTCGTTCGGTGGGTCTCACCGAAAGTGTTCGGCCTGGAATTTTTGGAGATCCTGCCTGCCCAGAAGGAGCGGCTTCGGCTGGTGTTGAATGAGAAGAAGTTAGGTGCGTGACGACTCGTAGCACCGATAACAGATCAATCGATCAAAGCGTTGCCCCCGCGGCTTTCTATCACATCACCAAAGAGAGTCCGTCCAGTCCCGATCCGACAGTAGTGCGGGCTAATTTGAACCAATTCACCCTTATGGGTATAGAAGCTCCCCGCCGCAATGCGGATTTTTCGTCCCTGGACCAGGAACGCTTCGACCACTGTCTGTCCGTTGGATCGATCTGAAACGGTGACCGATGGAGGATTATCCGGTCGGGCGTTGACATGTAAATTGACAGTAATGGCAAAGCGTCCGACATCACCGCTCTTGATGACGTTCCGTCGAATGTGGCCCACTCGGATGCCCTTGTCGTCGTATAGATCCATGGTGAGGAGCAGGGTCTCAAGATCTGGCGCAACTTCCCAAAACATCTGCTCCTTGCCCTGAAGTTTTACTACCCCGTTGATGTTGCGGAAGACATTCGAGCCCATATGCAGCTCGAGCCCGGTCTCTGGTTTCGCCTCTTCGATGAATTCAGCGGAATCTCCGCTCTCTATTTTGTTGGATTGGAGTTGCTCGTTCATCATCTGTCTCGAATGGAACTCTCCCTGCGGCGCGGGGCATGAAGTTGTCGAAAGGTAGGCCATGTTTGTGTCTGTGTCAAGTCGTGAAAGAACGAGTCCATTCGTCGGAAAACTTTCAGAGGACCCAGAACAATTGAAAAGGCAAAAGACCCTATGCTACTGTGCCGCTCCGTTTGTGGTACGCCTGGCTGGTCCCATCGTCTAGCCTGGCCTAGGACGGGGCCCTCTCAAGGCCCAAACACGGGTTCGAATCCCGTTGGGACCACCACACTGATTTTATTGATGTTTTAGGCTCCGTGTTTGAGGAACATTCAAATGTTCCTCGAACATGGAAGAACCGTTGGTGGGAAAACTCGCCAACATTCGTCTCGCCGGCTCTTCGTAAAACGACACCGCTTGCTTCAATTGTGCGGGACGAATCATCGTATAGATCTGCGTCGTATCGATGCGCTGATGCCCGAGCAGTGCGCGCACTTGCTCGAGATCGTGTCGTTGCTCCAATACTTCCATCGCGACACCGTGACGAATGTCGTGCGGCTTCAGCATCGGGTAGCCGATCAGCTTTCCATAAAGTTTGCACAGCCGCCAGATATTCTTCCCGGTCATCGGCGCACGATGCAGTCCGATCACTCGACGTCCCCACACCGACCAGAACAGCGGCGTTTCCGGCGTCAATGTTTGGACGCTCGGTGCTAACCACTGCTCGACGTAGGAGTGGAGATAGCGCATCACCGGTTCGGGCAACGGAATGTCCCTCGTCCGTCCGCCCTTCACACGGACCCGCCGCAATCCCCAGAGCCCATCCAAGTGCCTGGCTTGAAGAGTGGCCACAGAAGCCCGCCGCATCCCCGTAAACCGCAGGATGAGAAAAATAGCGACATCCCGAGGACGCTGTCGCTTGCGCGCCGCCTCGATGAGCGCATCCATCAAACTCGGAGTGGGCACCTGCTTCGGTGGTTCGACGCGATGGGGAGGCCGATCCATACCGGCAACCGGATTGACTGGCAGCACCTCTCGCTTCACCAGCCAGGTACAAAAGCTCGAGAGAGTAGACTGCCTGGTCCTCATGCTGGACACCGACAAGTCTCGCGCGGCCATGTCGTCCATCCATTCCTGGATGATGGTCCGAGTCAAATCGGAAAGCCTGGCAACTTTTCCGTGCCGGTTGCGCACAAAAATTAAGAACTGCTCCAGATTCCAGCGAGCGGTCTGGACACCTCCTTCCGTCTTCCCTCGCTGTTTGAGTTGGTACTGACAAAACTGCTCCACTAATTCCACTAATGGTCGCGTCATGACGTTCCCTTTCCGGTCCCT
>DASPUC010000048.1 GCA_035623075.1 Nitrospiraceae bacterium
GCCCAGCTCAAACGATATTCAGACAGGTCCCATACAACTCACGTCCATACCGGTCGTCCGTAGTGTAGATACAATGGCTATTCACTCGTGCAGGAAAGGTGCGGAAGAGCTGACCTGCCTCTATAAACCAGGGCATTTCGAGGGCTGCTCGATCAATGCGGAGAATGCGGCTCTACGCAGTTTCGTGGTGTCCCCAACGGGATTCGAACCCGTGTTGCCGGCTTGAAAGGCCGGCGTCCTAGGCCAGGCTAGACGATGGGGACAAGGCGAGGTCTCGCGCGATAGGGGGGACTCTTACCACATTTCCGGTTGATGTGTCACTAGAGCGTGCTCTCTGCTTCCCCGTCGCCTTTCTTCCTGTAATAGGGTAGGATGAACCAAAGTTGGAAGATTGGGTGCTCCACAAATCCGAAGGAGAATTCGCATGAAGAGGCCACGCAATCTAGCCGTTACCATGATGTGTTTGGCGCTAGGAACACTTGTCTATGGGGGGTGCGCCCACGATACGTATCAAGAACGAGCAGACCTGATAAAAGACCACTCCGAAGCCTTTTATGGGCATCTCAAAGCCAACCAAGTCGAAGCGGCTATCCATGAGAATGAACAGATCGAAGGGATGGCATCGCAAATGGGTGAGACTGTTCGCAAACGTGCCGCTCGGGAAGGGACGACACAAGTCGAGCGCGAGTTTGCCTTGATGAAGACCGCCAATGAAGCAGCCGCTACCAACTGGCTGGCGTTGGGCCAATACTTCTCGATCAAGAAGCAGTATCCGCAAGCTCGGTCAACTTATCAACGGATCATCGACACATACACAAGTCCATCGGAACGACCCTACCGCGAGCAGGCCCAACGGGCGTTACGAGACGTGGACCTTCTCAGTCCAACCACCGCCATCTCACCGAAACCGTGAATAGACCTTCCCTTGTCTTGAAGTGGATTGGTTCGATCATCTGTTGTCTTAGCCTGTTCAATGCTGGCTGCGCGCACAAGATCCACGTGGCACCGAGCCCGCCGACCGTGGCGGAGACTCCCATACCAAGCTCCGTTCAAGTGATTGTCCCATTCCTCGCGCTGAAAGGTGCCGACCACATGCCGGGGATCGCATTGCTTCAGTGGCCGGCGAAAGATCTTCGCGCCGCTGCGATCGGTTATATTCAACAACGGCGAACCTTTGATGCTGCAGGAGACGCTCCTGGCGACCTCGCTCTAATCATGAAAGCGTGGCTGACCATGCTTTCCCGATGGGAGTATCGGTATATTCTCCGCCTGGAAACAGAGATTGGTCCGGCAGATCGGCCAGCTGTCAAATCCTATGTCGTCGAGAAGGAAGCCGTGGGATCGAGTGTCCGATGGATAACGGCTTCTGATCAGGATCCTATTGCTCAGGTTGTGCAGACCGCCTTCGACGATCTCTTCACCCAAATCGAAGCTGATTACGCCCTCTATCGGACGACCAAAAGCACGGAGGGGAAAAATTAGGATGAATGACGACGCGGGCTCAACAGAAGGGTGATCAGCGTACCAAGAGCAAACCCTGCGATGAATATCGAGGAGACCGCCCAACGAAAGGACGCTAGGTTTGTAGAACGATGCCGCTGCCATAACTCTCGACTCAGATCCGGCCCATGAGATTCACCGCCCAACCATTCGTCAGATGGTGCATTTGCACTCCGGCTTGTGAACCGTCCTGCAGTGTGTTGTTCCGCCATGATCCACCCTTCATAACAAAAGGCCTGGGATACGAATACCCTCGACGCACGGGCCAGCCACTAAGCGATGCGAGAATTGGAAAACGCCGCCCAGGCAGCATCAGCCTGCCCCTTCGGCGCCGACTCATACTCGGGGCAATTCGTACGGAGTGTCATGTCACCGAGCGGGGCATTGACGTAGTCGCAATGATGCGGCTTGGCAGGATCATCGTAACGGTTGGGTCTGAAATAGCGGCAGGACACACACATTCGCACAACCGAAATTTCCCCTTGATCCTGAAGAGACTTGATGAGCTTGATCAAGGCCGTGAGCATGGATGCTTGTTCCCGCGGTGACAGCGTTGCCGTGGCCGTGATGAGCGCACTAGGTTTCTGTGGGTTTCCCGAACCGGCACGAAGTCCCTTCGCAGAAAGTTCGACCGTCACGACGCGCCCATCGCTCTTCGAGCGTCGACGACGAACCAGCCGCTTCCGTTCAAGAGTTGCCACGGCTTCCGACGCGGTTGGGAGCCTCACGGCCAATTCCTCCGCAATCTGTGAGACTTGTGCAACATGCTTCGGCTGAGACTGCAGAACAGCCAAGACTTGCCGCTGCAATGGCCCAAGACCCGATCGCCCCTCGCGCCGCCAGGTCCGACTTTTCATGGCAAGCCCAATCCGTTCCAACCCAGCGACGAGTTGGGTCATGACGGGCTCGACGGGCTTAGGATTCAACAGCGTGATCGGTTTGGAATGATGTACGGTGCCGGCCTCGGCCATACGAAGCTCTCCAAATGGAAGCATTTCACTTTAGATCATCCCTCGCATTCCCGTCAAGGTTCGCCGCGATGACGGCAAAAGCCTTGTCGGTAAAAATACCACGGTAGATGGTGAGCCGCCTGGGACTCGAACCCAGGGCCCTCGCCTTAAAAGATCGATCAAATCGCATTTACCAGCGGCTTGATTTTGCGAAGGTTTCCCCGTTTTTCTTTACGAATCACTGTCTTTCCACGTTTCTACTGAATCCATAGATTCGGATAGATTCCATTGGTTGCGTAGATTTTTAGCACAAATTTAGCACAGCATTTAGGGATCAAGAATCACAAGAACCAATGTCTATTCCTTGATCGTCCACGATTTTGTCGTCACCGTCCTCTGCCTCAGCACACATCGGAGAGATAGAGATAGTACCGGCCAGGCGACTCCATTCCCCACGCCGTCGCCAGGGCGTGGCAGGTGAGTGCACGAATGGCCTCGGCTTCATGATTCATAGCTGTGACCGCTGTGCCGCTCCACGCGATTACCCCCGTCTCCACCTGAACAGCCTCGACCGTTACCAGCGACACCGATGAATCCACCGTATAGGATACAACCAAGTCAGCCCCTAGCATCCGCCCGAGATGCACCGTTTCATCATCCGCTTGGGTGAGCCGAAATCGCTGCTCATTCTGGATCGTCGTGCGGGCCATCGTGAGCATGACCACCCCGCGTTTCTCTAGCCAGGTGGCTATCTCGGAATGTACCACCCGCATGAGAGGATATTGTGCTTCGCTCGGCACCCGATCATCAATCAACGCCTTGATGTTCGTGAGAGGCGGTACCACCTGTGCCCATCGGTTTTGACGACCCAGCCCGAGTTGTAGGGCAGGAGAGAACAGCCGGAGAGGACGAGGCAGAAGAATACGATGGTTCCCCGTAAGAGGGAGCAGAGGCAGTTCATGCTTGTGTCCGGCGTGATGCTCGCGAGACAACGCATTTTACCGTCTTTTCATCCACTCACACTAGTCTTCTCGGGAGCTTAGGACTGTCTGGCGAGCACCTGCTGAAGGCTCGTGATCAACTCATCGACGTTGATGGGTTTTTGCACATAGCCGGCCGCACCCAGCCGCTGCGCCCTCTCCTCGGCTTCCTTCCGATCCCGTCCCGTGACCACGATCACGGGAATGGCGCTCAGCATGGTGTTGCTTTTCAATCGTTCCAGGACATAGAACCCATCCCCGCCTGGCAACCCAAGGTCGAGGAGGATAGCCTCCGGTTGCTGGTGCCGGGCCGCACTGATCGCCTGCATCCCATCAGCCGCCCACACGGGATAGTAGTCATGGGACTTGAGGGCCGTGCTCAGCAGGTGCCAACTATCGACGCCATCATCTATCACGAGAACTTTGGGTTTCATCATTAAGGATCACCTCTGCTTACGTTGCTCTTCTTTCCTCGAGGTCAAAACCAGTTCACGATCGTGAGAGTCTGTTGTTTTTACTATTGCGAGAAGGATGCGGAAATACCTTCTCTCTATGAAATTGCCTGAGTCGAAATGAAAAAGCGTGGAGCGCGTTGAGATGCCCCACGCCTTGTTGTTGGGATCACCTGTGAGTCAATAGCTTACCGACGGCGGCCGGTCCGTTGCGCACGATCGCTCTGGACATCTCGACGGTCTGCCCGCATGTCCTGGCGATCCTGCTGAATATCTCGTCGATCCTCACGCCGGTCTTGGCGGTCGGCTCTCAGGTCTCGACGATCCCCTCGCAGATCTTGACGGTCGGTCCGGAGGTTTTGGCGGTCCTGTTGCAGTTGCCCAGCACTCGCTCCTGAGCGTTCATCCTGCTGAAACTGTTGCCGATCATGACGGAGGGCTCCTTCGTCCTGCCGAATGTCTTGTCTGTCTGTTCGCACATCGCGGTTGTCTTGTCGGAGGTCACGACGGTCCTGTCGAAGGTCACGCCGATCTTGACGCAAGTCCTGGCGATCTTGGGCGCCGTCGCTGCCTGGGACGCCACTCTGGGCGTAGACAGACCCACTTCCCAACAGCGTCACCACCATCGCGATCTGTAGCATTTTCGAGTACGCCATGGTCGCTCCTTTCCTTGAGCTAATGAATTACTTGGCTCTCGTCGATTAGGAGAAGTGTAGCAAATGTCTCAATTCCTGCTCAGATTGCCAAGTCATTGAATTACTTTGAGAGTTCGAGGCCTTGCGAGGTCGTCTGTTTTGGTGCTTCTGAACATCACAGGAGGGCTCATGATGACCACGCCCGTCTCCTTACTCTTTGGACTCTTTCTCATCTGCTACCTTTAGATAAGGAGGCCTCGTTAAAACCATCACGGTTTATCCACCTGGCTTCAGGTGAAGGTGACGAATTCAACACACCGGCCGACCCTCTTGAGTGCGAAGGAGCAGCTATGAAGAACCATCGGGCGCATGTGAATCTTTCACAGGGGTTCTGGGCTCTCACCATTCTTCTGCTGGTATCCGGATGCCTGTTAAATCTTTCTCTGGAACCTGCCGCTGCCGAAATGCGCACCGTGACAGCCAGTGGGGAATATCGGCTAGGGGATCGGGATACCCGTAAAGATGGGATTAGTCTAGCATCCGAGGCGGCGAAGAAGAACGCGCTCGAACAAGTTGCGACCTATCTCGAAAGTGTGACCGAGGTCAAAGATCTGAATGTGACCAGAGACGAGATCCGCACTTATACCGCTGGGATGGTGCTCGTCATTAATCAGCAGGTCAATTTCCGTTATGAAGGGCAGACGCTGATCATTCACGTTGATTTGACTGCCAAGGTAGATCCCGCCGAAGTAGCTCAGGCCATCGCCGCATTGCGGAAAAATC
Source organism: Nitrospiraceae bacterium (assembly GCA_035623075.1). Taxonomy (NCBI): domain Bacteria; kingdom Pseudomonadati; phylum Nitrospirota; class Nitrospiria; order Nitrospirales; family Nitrospiraceae; species Nitrospiraceae bacterium. Next base: position 5,301 of record DASPUC010000048.1, read on the forward strand.
AGGACGCACAGCATGAGCTGACGGCCCTTCGAGCTGAGGTCGATAAACTGCAGCAGCAAGTCGATGCAACTAACCAAGCGCTAGCGACCGCTGCGTCACCTGACCAAGTCCAAGCACTCACTCAGCAACGCCAGCAGCTCTTCGATCAAGTGCAATCAGACGCTTTGCTTTCCCAAGCCTGGACAGACTGGGCCCTGGTCAGTCCGACGGTCGGCGTCACGCCCTGGGTTGGGTTGTGGCAAGTGCGAGGATTAGTGGCCCAGGCTGCGTATCTCACGCCCATGAGTCCTCATCTCCAGGTGGTTCAGCGGGCGATCAATTGGAGGGTCGTTCCACCTGGGATGCCTGCCACACCCCCCGTGTTACCTCAACAGCCTCCAAGCCATCAGCCCAGTTTACCCACTCAGGGGGGACAGCCTCCCTCATTGAATGGGTCCATACCAGCGCAGCACCAACCATTTCAATCTCGAGTGGTGCCCTCTCCGTCACGGCATTCGCTTCCACCATCGCTTCGCCACTTTCATCAGCTGCCTCCCACGCTGCACCAAATACATCCTTCGCCACATCCACACATGGCTCGGATGCCGTTTCGGCTGTCACAACATTCTGCAGAGGTACGTCATGTTGAGGGACACCGCCGATAGCGGGGGGCTTCGTCGAGAGCGCCGTCGTATGGAGTATCAAAAGGTCGTGCGAGCAGTTCTGGCGGGGACCCTGTCACTGCTAATGGAGGTGGCTGTTGTTCATGCAGGCTCTGCTGAAGAGGATAAGCACGGCACCCATGAGATGGAGGGGGACCATCAGCACGAAATGGCTGCGGTCGAGTCCATGACTCCACGACACCAGCACACGGGCCCTCACATGAAGTGGACCACGCTCAGGCCTCCCACTCCCGATGATACGAGCCGAGCCGAACAGATCGTTCACACCCTGCGAGAGGTCTTGGTCAAGTACAGAGATTATCGCGTGGCCCTGAAGGAGGGGTTCGTGCCATTCCATCCAGACATTCCGGCGCTTCACTATCACTTCACCAGTAAAGCAAACGGATTCAAGGCCGCATTCACCTTCGACCCAGCCTTCCCTACCGCGCTCCTCTACAAAAAGACTGGGAACGACTACGAATTGGAAGGAGCCATGTACACGGCCCCGAAGAGGATGAGCGAGGAGTGGTTGAATGAACGGATACCCCTCAGCGTGGCGCAATGGCATGCGCACGTGAATATCTGTCTCCCGCCGGAAGGGATTAACCGCAGGATGGATTGGACCAAGTTTGGCTTTAAAGGCTCTCTAGCGACGGAGCAGGAATGCCAACAAGCAGGAGGAAACTTCTTTCCTCAAATCTATGGCTGGATGCTGCACGTGTATCCGTTTGAGCAGAGTCAGGAGAAAATCTGGACCCATTGATCTCTAGTGACAAGACCACGGTGGCCGTCATGGCGCTCGGCGTCGACTACACCAAGGCATTCACCGACGGGCAGAATTGAGTGCGCTCGAAGAAGTCGCCGGTACGTTGTTTCCATTGTTGAAGGAGGAAAATCATGCTCGACGTCCTGCCGAAATATCCAAAGCTGATCATCAAATTGCATGGGGCGGAGGCGAAAGAGATCGAGCTCACACAACCGGAGTTTACGATCGGTCGGCACCATCGGAACGACCTTGTGGTCGAAGATCCGGCGGTCTCCGGACACCATGCCCGAATTGTCAAAATTCATGCCGTCTATTTCCTTGAAGATCTGGGAAGTACCAATGGCACGTTTGTCAACGGAGCGAAGATCGATCGACAGCAACTGAAGGACACCGACCTGGTCAAGTTCGGGAAACATCACTTGATCTTCCGAGATGAGAGCGAGATGGCGCTGAGACCGGAATCCCATTCAGTCAGCGAGATGGACAAGACGATGGTGGCGACCGGTTCCATACGAAATGGACGTGGGTCCGCGCCTCAGCAGGTCGGGATGATCCAAGTGCTGTCAGGCCGGACCGATCAGAGTGAGTATGAACTCACCAAGCACCTGACGAGCATCGGGGCGCAGGACGGCGCCACCATCAAACTAACCGGTTGGTTCGCTCCGATGACGGCGGCTATCATCGGCCGTCGCGGACCACAGTATTACATCGTTCCGACTGGAGCCGGGAAGACCATTCAGGTGAACAACACAGTCGTGACGGATCAGGTGGATTTGAAGGACGGAGACCTCTTACACGTCGGACGCGTGAAAATGTATTTTTCCTTAAAGACGCTTGCCAAGTGAAAGGGGCATTCTCGATCAGAGTGATCAATCCCCAGCTGTAGACGGCTCTCGCAATGATCGGGGCAGATAGTGGACTAGCACTTAAAAGGACAACCAACCGAAATGTGATTGCTCAACCCGGCATTGTCCTCTTCCTCGGATTTCACGTCAGTTCGTCGTGAGTTGGTCGAGCGCCTGATAACAGTCATGTGACAACTCTCGGTAGTGGTCTTCCAAGCACTGATAGATGTGTCCACGACCAAGCTTGTCGCCGACGCAAAATTTCCGCACGTCGCCCACACACAACACGTTCACTCGTTGCTGGGCTACTCGTTTGATCACGGCCTGTTCCTCGACTTGCTGCTGGCACGGGAGCGACAGCTGGCTTTCCCGCTCTCGATAGCAGCGCTTCAGCCGTCCCCCACCCGGTTGCACATCACTACAGAGTTGTTTGAGTTCCATTTTGCAACTCAGTGACAGGCCCCGATGTTCGTGGGCCTCCTCCGGTAAGGTCAGCTGATGAGAGGGCTCGATGGTCCGAACGGGGACGCTCTCAGTTGAAGGCGCGCTGGCGAGAGGTGCTGCCGGGATCGTAGAAACAGGAGGCGGTGGGTTAGCGACTTCGGGAACCGCAGCAACCTGGTCCGTGGTCGAGCCAGGAGCCTGGGTCTCCTGTTGAAGGGTCGTGGTGAGTTGACCATAAATGAAATGCCAGACCAGGCCGAGAACGAGGCCAGTGATGAGCAGTGTGAGCAGCGTCGCGCGGAACTGCGAAGGAGGAGCTGGTGATGGCATCCGTAGACTTTCTAACTAGGCATCACTGCGCTCCTTTTTTTTGGCGTTCAGCTCGCTTTTCCAGCAGATCGTAGCATTCATCCGATATTTCTTTGGAATGGTCTTCAAGGCATTCGACGATGCGCCCTCCGCCCGGCTTCACCTGCGCACAAAAGTTTTTCACGTCGGCCGCGCAGGCCTGGCGCATGTGCTGCATCGCTTCCGTGCTGCGGCCACCTCGTTGTTGGCCTGGCTGATTGGGACTAGGTCCGACGGGAGATGGGGGAGAAGACGCGGAGTCAGGCTCTGATGGTGCAGCCCCGGTCTCCCAGGTCATGAGGAACAATCCCATGGTGACGGCCACGCCGAACACGAGTATGCACCGCGTGAGAGATTGCCAATCTGCCGAGGAGTGACTGACCATCGGACACCTCCTATAAGGATGACGGAATGTGACAAGAGCACCTCGCAGTCGAGTATAACGTGGAAGCGGCCCTACAGTAATACTATTTTGTTACCTGGATACAAATTGAACATGTGACCTGCGGATCAGGAAACCGTGTCCCTGACTCTACTCCAGCCAAAGATCGACATGTTGCCAAACCTTAGCTGGCCTAGGTCTGAGGAGGCTGAAGGAGGACTCAAGAAACGGCTACGTTACCTGGAGCGGAAATTTATCGCGAAGAGAGTCCCGAGCCAAACCAGACCTCAGGCAATGTTCTCACCACTGGCTGGGGACCCGTTAGGAATGGGGTTCTGCTGTCTGCTGAAAGGCTGCACCTCTGGCGACGATGTGCTCTCCCGCCGTGAGGCCTTCGAGGACTCTGACTTGGTCGATACTGACCGGCTGGACCTTGATCTCACGTGGCACAAAGCGCCCCGGGGTTGCTTCCACATACACCCGGCTCGCGCCATCCACCACAAGCACAGCCTCCTGAGGAATGAGGATGAACGATGTCTTGTTGCCCATCGGAATGGTCAGCCTCGCGAACATCTCGGGCTTGAGCTTTCGCTCCCCATTACTGATCCCAGCTCGCACCTTAATGGTCCGGGTGATTGGATCCACCACGTCACCGATGCGAGCAATCACCGCGGGAAACCGCTCGCCAGGCCAGGCCTCCACCGTGGCCGTGGCTTCCTGTCCCACGGTGATCAAGGCAAGGTCTCGCTCATAGACGTCGACAACGGCTTGCAAGTGATCGAGGTCCGCGACCGTAAACAGCACTTGCGCCGGCTCATTCCCCACCAATTGTCCGGGCGTCACGCTCCGTTCTACGACAGTTCCGGTCAGCGGACTTTTCAATTCGAAGCGAGAATTGATGGTTTGCTCTTCCAGCGGTTTATCCAGCTCCGCGGCGGGGACTCGCAGAGTGAGAAGTCGTTCTTTCGCTTGTCGGAATTCGGCCTTCTCGCGCGTAAAATCATTTTCCGCCTGCTTCAGTTCCTTGAGGGGCACCGCCTTGTCCTGGAAGAGGTCCAGCGCCAACTCATAGTTCCGCTTGGCCAACGCGAGTTCCGATATTTCCTTCACATAGTCGGAGTACGCCGTGGCGATATCCGGCGCATCCATAACCAGCAACACGTCCCCCGATTTCACCGGTTGTCCCAGTTTCACCCGGACCTCCAGCACGCGCCCTGCCAGCGGGGACGATACCTTGGCAAACATATTCTCCGCAAAGGTCAGGCGCGCTGACAACGTCAGGCTCGCGGCGGCGGGACTTGCCGTCACCAGCATGGTCTCGATCGGAGGTGCACTCCTCGCCGGCAAGGAACTCGACGACGCCTTGTCCGCCACGGTGCTCGGGGTATCTGGTCCGCCGCAGGCGAGCGAGAAAGTACACCATACGATGGACAGGACACCCAGCCCCACAACGTTGGGATTCACGCGATCCTCCACATTTAATGGTTTATTCTATGACATCCATGAAGAACGCAGCAAGGGAGATGGGAGATTGAGTCGAGGAGCCGTTGCGCCTCGAGACTCGCTATGCGTATCGTTTCTTTCTGACTCCGACATTCATGAGCGTGATTACTCCCGACCCGCGGTTTAGGAAACCGTGGCCCGGACCCTCCTCCAGCCTACTCAGGCTCACTCACGGCCTCTGAAGACCCGAGGTGGATCGGTCTATCACGCCCTTGGTGAATGTGTGACGCGATGACACGGAATCAGATAGGAAAGATACAAACGGACTCCCTCCTTAAAGATTGGCTATGACAGTGGCCCTTCCGCGGTCTCCTGGGTGACAGGAAGATTCTGTTTCGCTCTGTACGATCTGTGCGAGATCGCTCAAATTGACCACGGCTGCAAGCAAAACCGCATTGATTTTTCATTTTGTCTTTCCGTGGCACAGCACTTGTCTATTTATAGAATCCTGACCATTTGACGATGGGGTCAAACACAACCTTATCAACCGGTCCAAATCAATAGGAGGTAAGCCATGCGTGGAGCCATCACTTCCGGAAAGCTCGTTGTCATGGGCGTCGTGGTCTTTGGACTCAGTGGAATAGGGTGGGCCCAGACCAACTCTGACAAAGCGACCGCGAGCCCGGAATCGGTTCACATTCAGGCGTTAGCCCAGGCGTTTCAGGTGTCCCCTCAAGCAGTAGAGGCGCTGTGGGCGAAACATGCCGCAAAGGGAGGGCAGGCCTGGGACACCGTTGCCTCTCACCTGACTCAGGCACAGCCGGCTACCTACACGGAACCGGTGGCCTTTCCTCGCCATGCGGTCCAGGTTCACGCCTTAGCCCAGACGTTTCAGGTCTCGCATCAAGCAGTAGAGGCGCTATGGGCGAAACATGCCGCAAAGGGAGGGCAGGCCTGGGACACCGTTGCTATGCAACTGGTTGAAGCACAGGCGTCTCGCCAGACCGGCGAGATCGTCGCCTCAACTAACTAATGAGCTTTGATAATGGCTTAAGCGAGTAAGAACTGTGCGAGCGCAATCGAGGCCGATCCAAGGACCATTCGCCTGTCTGGCTGATTGGCATTGGTTGATGTCTGCCAATCGATCCAGACACGGCGAATCAGCATTCACCCTGCACGGCACTGGAGCGGATTGGCTTTGTCGGCTTTCGATTCCATAGGCTGTGGCACACCGCTGCGACACAGCTGTGCCCAATTGACCTGCCCCCCAGTGGTTGTCGCAGTCTGAATGTCCTTCAGGCACAACGCCCTCCCAATTCTGAATTAAGACAACAGAAAGCACGATCTGGGAGGCTGCGGCTCGCAGATTCGCGGACTATTCGACGGAAGTCGGTAGCCTCATAGGATTCTGATAACGAACGGACCAAAAACCTCAGTGATTTGTGTGCCCAATTGTGTTGAAAAGCTTGATGATTCGTCGCTCTCTGTCGATGGTGAAAAAACAACTCTTTTTGAACCCGAGTTTTTCTCCTTCGCACTAGGCTCTTGAGTCGATAAGTGTCCAAATACCGATCGCAATGAAGCCAACACCAGCAGTCAATTTTAGGATGCGAGGCGGGATGTAGGCAGAGAGCTGGGAACCGACCAAGACCGCGATGAAGCTGGAGAGTACGAGGGCGCCTGCTGACGCAATAAAGACTCCCACTTTGCTCGTGTTCTGCTCGGCAGCAAACAAGAGCGTTGCCAATTGGGTCTTATCCCCCAGTTCGGCGAAAAACACGGTGACGAAGATTGGCCAAAGACTCATTTCTTGGGCTCTCCTTTTTCGGCTGTAGTAAACGGTCGCGTGTAGGGACCTAAGTTTGACTTCTGCATGTTACTTACTTCTGCGCTAGATTTGTGATCGCCACTGGGTCGGTCTCTCATTTCATGTACCCCTCCAGCCACCAGATGCTGAACCAGGTTGTAAAAAATGATCGGGACCATGACTCGTGGATACGAGACGAGCACGAGAGAGGCCAGGACCAGCCCGGTTCCATTGTTACTCATCCCCAATCCGTACATGAGGGAGACACGTTCCGCCTCATCGACCTTGAAGAGCCGGCTCAGCCCATAGCCGGATGCAAACGCTGTGATGCAGAGACCCGTGGTGATCGCCAACGTCACTGCCAAGAAGTCGAAATCGCGGTCCGCCACGGCCCGAGGGAGGGAAACTGATCCATTGGAGTAGTTCAACAGCAATAATACGGCGGAATTGATGAGCTTGATGAAGGGCATAACGGCACCGAGCCGCGCTTCAGGTACTGCGAACCGCACACCGAGACCGAGCACCGATGGCAAGACGATCCAGAGGCCCAAGAACGCCCCTGATCCATACGCGGCAAGGTCGTGGATGATGGCCTCATATTCCTCCGAGGCCATCTCCCCGAACACATACAGAGCCATGGGGGTAGTTACAGGGCTGAGGATTGTGGAGAACAGGACCAATCCTAAGCTCAGTGCCAGATTCCCATTGGAGTTCTGTGCCCAGGCGGTTGAGGCGCCGGCGATCGGCATGGCGGCGACCAATGCTAGGCCGACGAGGATATGCTGTGCTTCGTCCGGCTCATACCATAGCCGCATGACAAGGGTGACGAGAAAAATGTAGCCGATGGGGATAACCAGATTGGCGGTGAGTCCGGCGAATAACACTCGCGTCTTTTTCCACAGCGATCTCAAGTGCGAAGTTTTCACCCCCAATCCCGCATTAAACATGAGCGTGGCCAGAAGGAGCAGGAGCAAGGAAATATGAAGTTTCGCGTGCGCAATGGAGAAATCGCCAAAGGTGAGATTCCTGATCCATAATCCAGCCGCCGGAAAGACGGCAGCGAAAGCATAGGCGCTGATCAAGAACCAAAGCAGATGATGGTGGATGAACTGGGACAGAGCAAGGAACGTGAATTTGCGACTACCTATACTCATTTGTTTTTGAGTCTCTCAGCCGGGGAAAACTGAATCCTGACATTCCAACGAACTACAGAATATGAATTGAAAAGGTTTTTGAACCATGTGCGGGAGAATAGCTTGGAGACAACATAAGGCTATTTTTTCATTCCCCGCGTAAGCTAGCATCACCACGAGGCTGAGTAAAGCCGCGTGAGGCGTGTAAGCTAGCTTGTCCGCTGGTGATCACCAGAATCGCCGTACAAATGCGCAATGGAAATGAAAAACATTAAGAGAAAAAGCTGGCGAGGAGCGGTATTGAGATGGTTGAGGGTCAGGGGATAATACACGGGAGATGAAGCCAGAAGAGTTTGCGCAGCGAGCCTGCGGCTTACATGTCCGTCTCAGGAGTCGGTGGCAGCCTGCGAGTTCGAGTGACGACGAGGTAGTAGAGCCCTACGAGGATCACAAGCAAGAGTATCCACCCGAGAGGTTTAATGGTCCATCCGTTCATGGTCACTCCTTCGCCAGGCAAAGAAAGCTCGCTTGGGCTTCACTGAATATCTGTCCGTGGCAGAACGGACAGTAGACCCCCGCGGCCCTTGTGAAGAACGGCGTGTCCCACACGGGTTTTAGTGCGGCCTGCGCTCTCGGGAGCTCATATGCGCACGTTGGGCAGGTGTAGTGCCCGGTTTTCTTCTCACAGCAGGGGCAATCGGGGTTCCCGCACCCGACGACCTCGAAGAAGTGCAGCCGATCCTGGCCCCTCGCGGTTAACGCATGTCCCGCGCTCGTCCGATGGAGGAGATCCTGACGAGTGAGGTACGCCAAGTATGAGCGCGCCGTAGCAGGCGAATAGTCGAACTCGGTCACGAGATCCTGTGCCCGCACACTCCCCTTGCCCCGGATCAGCCGGAGCGACAGGTGCTTACAGGTTTTCATGGCCGACCCGTTCCCTCGTCAATCGCGGGCCGGTATGAAGCGGCGATCATGGCCTCGACGGCCTCAACGGGAATCCGCACCGCTCGGCCTAATTTCACATATGGAATTCGCCGCTCGAGAATAAGTCGGCGAATCGTCGCGGGCTTCAGCCCCAGCCGAGTCGCCACTTCCGTGACGCTCAACAACTGTTTGCTCGTGACTGTCATCCAGATCTCCTGCAGCACCTGTCCACGAGGGCTTGACACAGCAGCGGAACAGGCCTAGTATTATAGATATCGTACTTTGTAATTCTATGATTACTAGGAGGACTTGTCAATGGCGTCCGTTCCGCTGACGCACCTCGCCGCTCCGTGGGAACGCTGCAAGATCAGCGTCCAGGGGGAGACCCTTGATCCGGCACCCCCCTTCCTTCCGTATAACCTCTTCGACTTCTATTTCCCCTCAGGCCACGCCCCTGACCGAAGCCAGCGCTCGCTCCCCTACGAGTTCCTGAGTGTGGACACCCCTCAAGTGGACGCGATCGTGGACTTCTGTCAGCGCTTTGGTCTTCTCCGGGTTGTGGATGACGGCAAGGGTCCGAGTATCGTGGATGCCTGTGCGGGAGACGAGACGACTCCCGAGGAGCTCGAAGAGTTTCCCCCCTGGAGTCTGGCCAGAGCGCGCCTGAACCAATATGGGGACACACCCTCGCCGCCCGGAGGCTTCCGCTCACTCACGGTGGAGGAGTTTCGAACGGCGCAAGAGCATCTCCGGAAGGCGATGAGTTGGGCGCAGGCCTGGCAGCAAGCTCGATCGCGCGAGGAGGCCCGCACCGCGCGGTTCAAGCTGCGCGAGCTGGTGAATCCCCACCTGCGCTTTGTGTATCCTCGACTGCAATGGGAGGCGAAACGGTCTCGATGGGTGACCGGGTGGGATATCCGCTCGCTCGAAGCCGCGATGTACTTAATGCTGCAGCTCGATCTCCAAGGGCCGGGCCTCATTCGCACCTGTCCGTGGGATCAGACCATTTTTCTGGGCGATGAGCGGACTCGCTACTGCTCCCTGCGTTGCCAGAATGCGCATAACGTGCAGCAATTCAGACAGCGGACGCGCCCGGAACCGTCGCATCGATCACAGGCACCGAGGCACAGGAAGTCTCAGCGGAAGCACGCGCGCAAGAGGCGCAAAAGATCATAGTATCCCGCGCTCCTCGATAACAGGAGTAGGGCAGGAAGATAGGAGACACACCTCATGGCACGCGCAGGCGGACGGGATCGGGGGATTTGTCAGCGGAAAGACCGGCCAGGCTGGTGGGTCAGGGTCTACCTGCACGGGCGTCAGCGCTGGTTCAGGTGCGACACCAAATCCCAGGCGAAGGCCCTGTATGGACGACTGAAGGCGGAGCACCGTGAAGGCAAGTTTTTCGACAAGCCGCAGGCCGTCCCCTTTCGTGAGATCGCCCAGGACTATCTACAAGCGGTTGATGCGCGGCGGCGCCGCAGGGGGGATGATTTTGCCAGGATGAATCGCTGGGTGTCGGCGTTCGGGGACCAAGACGCGGCAACGATTTCTCCTCGTCAGATTGAACAAGTCCTCGCGCAACTCCAGCTGCAGGGGAAGCAACCCGCGACGCTGGTGCGACATCTCACGGTCCTCAAGGCGGCCTTGAATCGGGCCATGCGATTAGGGGTCTTGAAGCAGAACCCTGCGGTTCGGGTAAAAGCACCCAAACCCAATAACGTGTTGGTGCGGTATCTGACCGACGACCAAGAGACTCGTCTGCTGCATCACCTGCCTCCTCATTATCAGGCTGTGGTCCTGTGCGCGCTGAATACCGGACTCCGGCAGGGTGAACTCCTGCGACTGACCTGGGCTGATGTGGATTGGAATGTGGGCGTGTTGACTGTGAATGAAACCAAGTCAGGTGAACGTCGGAGGGTGCCGATGAACTCAACAGTCGTGGGGACGCTCAGCGAGGTAAAGGCGGCGAGGACTCCACACCCACAGGACCGGATCTTTCCTCAGACAGCACGCTGTGTCCGGCGCGCGTTTGAGCGCGCTGTGCAGGCGGCACGGCTCGCCCCATTCCGATTTCATGACCTCCGGCATACGTTCGCCTCCCGATTGGCGATGCAGGGAGCCAATGATCGAACGCTTATGGCCTTGGGCGGCTGGAAATCGCCCGCGATGCTGAGCCGCTATGCGCACCTCTCCCCCACGCATCTATATCAGGCCGTCGAGGGCCTCACTCGATTGGGAACTGTAACCAAAACCGTAACCAAGAGACCTGCAAACGAGGAAAAGACGCAGAAGCTATTGGAAGATATGGTGAGCCGCCTGGGACTCGAACCCAGGGCCCTCGCCTTAAAAGATCGATCAAATCGCATTTACCAGTGGCTTGATTTTGCGAAGGTTTCCCCGTTTTTCTGGCAAAATCAACGCTTTTCTTGGTTTCTACTGATTCGATGGGATTACAACAGTTCTTCCCTTTGCGCACATTTCTAGCACAAATTTAGCACAGCAGTTTTGTAATTCGCGTATCCGATTGGGTTCTCTATTGTGAGACACACGACAAGGAGAGACCCTTCACATCCTGCTAAAAGCGAAAGCCAACACCGACAAACACCGCATCGATTCCAGGATTATGTTCCTTACTCCCCAACACATTCAGTCCAGCGGATTCTCCGTTGGAATTGTGTTGGTATCCGACAGAGGCATAATATTGCTGAATGTCGTACCTCAATGAAAGGCCGAGGTCATACGTCAGATTCGTCTGGCTTGCGTTCGAAGAGCCTGGAGAGTCTGGGCTACCAATCTTGTCCGTTGCATAGGCGAGTCCCACGTTCACCAGGATTTCATATCGGTTGAACCGAAAGCCCACGATAGCTCCTCCCGCAATCTGGGGGACATCGACACCATCAAGGAGAGCGCCTTTGGCGTAGGGGCCGACCTCCAGCATGCCGTTCCCAATGGGCTTGATCGGGAACAATCGATCAGCAAACACTTGCACATTCGTCCTGGCTCCGTGCGCGTGACAGGTCCCGCACAACCATTCTTCACCGACGCGCAATTCCACATCGGTATGGGCGACGTAGGGCTCAGCCATAGCGGTGCCTGCGCATGCTATCACTGCAATCATCATGCCCATGGCAAACAACTTCACGATGACAGTTAGAACCAAACCGTTGCGGACACTTCCATACCTGTATCACCCCCCTTGTCAACGTGCCCCACACCCCCTTCAGCGTCGTTCGGAAGGTTGTGAGATCGTTTGTGCGACCGGTTCATTCGAACGGTTCCACCATCCGCCACCCATTGCCTGGAAGAGCGCCACTGTATCAGAATATCGACTAGCCTGCGCTTGCACCCGAGTGATTAACGATTGCTGATAGGCCATCCGGGCACTGAGTAGCGCAAGATAGTTGACGTATCCCACCTGCTGCTGTTTGAGGGTTAGATCAAGCGTCACTTTGGTAGCACGCTCGGCCGCGACCGCTCCTTTGAGGCTTTCCGCATCATTCTGCAGCGCATAAAGCGTATCCGCTACGTTTTGGAAGGCCGTGAGGACGGTGCTGCGGTATTGAGCAGCCGCCTGTTCAAAGGCGGCCTCGGCCGCCCGCTTTAGATGGAGTAGGGCGCCGCCGGCAAAGAGGTTCTGCGTGAACGAGAATTCCACGTTGGCGAAGGGTTGACCCGGTCCGTACATGAACGTGATGTCGGTGCCAATCCCGCCTTTGACGGCGTTGATCCTGATCTGAGGCAACATATTGGCGATTGCGACCCCGATCTGGGCGCTGGCTGCCTGCACTTGTTGCTCGGCCGCGCGGACATCTGGGCGTTGCTCGACGAGCTTTGACGGCAGGCTCACCGGCAGCTCCTGCGGCAGATGTAGATCCGAGAGTTCGAATTTCACTGCTGGTTCGTCACTGGGGAAAAGGCCCGCCAAGGCCGTTAACAGATCGCGCGTTTGCTCGAGCTGCTTCTGCAGCGGTGGGAGCGTCTGCTGCACCTGGGCCAGGGCAGCTTCCTGAGCCGCCACATCCAGTTGTGCCACGTAACCCAGCCGGAATTGGTGTCGCACCAACTCCAGTGACTTAGTACTAATTGCGATAATCTCCTTGGTCGCCGCAATCTGGGCCCGCAAGGACGCCTCTTGCACAGCTGCAGCCACCAAGTTGGAGGTTAACGTCAGATACGTGGCTTCCAGCTGGAAGCGCTGGAATTCAGCCTGCGCCTGCAGCGATTCCACTTGCCGCCGATTGCCACCGAACACATCCGGTACAAAGCCAACCGGAAACGAGGATGTATAGAGGTTGTAATTCGTCGAGGGCGTGCTCAACAGGGGCGAGGTAGCCGGTGACGACCGGTACATGCC